>DATBHW010000063.1 GCA_036557285.1 Ktedonobacterales bacterium | reverse complement strand
ACGGGAGCGAGGACCTCTCGCTCGACGAGGCCCAGCCGAGGCAAGCAGCCCAGGCCGCAGGCCCAGTTCCCGCAAGCGGTCCAGGCCGCAGGCCCAGCCGAGGCAAGCGGCCCTTCCCGAAGGGGGGCGGCGCTACAAGTGGCAACCCCCGATAGGTGGTGGAACTGTTTCTGCCCTTGAGATTGACGAGGATACAAAAATCTGGTATACTAAGCTGAGATTCGGGGCGTAGCGCAGCCCGGTAGCGCACCTCAATGGGGTTGAGGGGGTCGGAGGTTCAAATCCTCTCGCCCCGACCAATCAACAGGCTTACCATTCCTGGTAAGCCTGTTTTTTGCGGCCAGCGGAGGAAACTGGCGCTCTGAGAAGACCGCCTTGCGCGCCCCTTGAGATGGTTCTTCGCAGAAAACTGGTACAGTCTGTGCAAAGACAAAGCGGGCAGGGAGGCTGTGAAGCGGCATTTCGAAGGGAAATGATCGAGGATGGGCCATCTGCCCCGTCATGGTGACATGCAGTATCCCCTCTTCGTCTTCTAGAATAATGAACCGACACGAATCGCTCCTCTCATCAACAGCAGAGCAACCGCTTTCCGGCGACAGCGTGCAAAGCCAGACGGCAGAGCAGGCTCCCGAAGCCAGCGACCCGCCCGGCGCCAGCGCGCTCGCCGCGCCGCCAGACGTGGCGCGCCCGCCCACCAGGCTCTGGACACGAGCGGCAATGAAAGGGCTGCGCGCGGCCCGCTCTGCCTGGCGCTGGTTGGAACAGCCGGGCGTACAGCTTAAGATCGCCTGGTGGCTGACGCTCCTGCTCATGCTGGCCTATATCGTCTCCCTCAGCGTCTTATCCCTGTATCGCTACTGGACATTTATAGCCCAGGCGTATGACCTGGGCAACATGGATCAAGCCGTCTGGAACACCCTGCATGGGCGTTTCTTCGAGTTCACCAATCGCGGCTGGGACTATTACGGCCCACCTACCCGCCTGGCAATCCACGTAGAGCCGATCTTGCTGCCGCTCTCGCTGCTCTATCTCATCCACTCCAGCCCGGAGACGCTGCTCGTCTTTCAGAGCATCGCGCTCGGCCTGGGAGCCATCCCGGTCTTTCTGCTGTCGCGCCATTGGCTCCCACGCTGGCCGCTGGCGGGCGTCATGCTGGTTATCACCTATCTCCTCAGCCCCGCATTGATCGGCGAAAACCTGTTCGACTTCCACCCGGTCGTGCTGGCAACACCCCTGCTGATCGCGGCGGTGCTGGCGATGGAAAAGCGCCGCTATGGCTGGTTCTTGCTGGCGGCTGGGCTGGCCGCCATGTGCAAAGAGGACATCGGCATCAGCGTCGCCATGCTCGGCATCTACATCGCCTTCTTGCAGGGAGGGACGCGCGAGCGACCAACGGGAGCGAGAGTGCGGAAACTCAGTGGCAGCCCGCGAGCGACCAACGGGAGCGAGAATGCGGGAACCGGGTTCCCGCAAGGGCTGCCCCCCATAAGGGGCCGCAAGCGGACCTTCCCGAAGGGACGCCGTTTGTTCGGGCTGCTCGTTGCGGCACTCTTCGCCGGATGGTCGGCGATCTGCTTCCTGGTCATCATCCCGCATTTCCTGAATAGCCCCCAGGTTGGCAACAATTACTGGCAGCGTTATGCCGGGCTGGGCAACACCCCCGGCGAAGCTATCCTTCACCTGATTACTCAGCCCTGGCTCATCTTTATCATCATCCTCACTCTGGATAAGCTGCGCTATATCCTGGGAATGCTCCTGACGGGGGGATTGCTGGGCCTGCTCTTTGCGCCCCTGGCGCTCATTCCGGGGCTGCCAGAACTCGGCATCAACGTCCTCAGCGACAAATACGCCCAATACAGCGGCGTCTATCACTATAACGCGGTCCTGATCGCCTTCCTGCTGGTGGCAGCCATTCAGGGGACCGCCAGAGTCGCCCGCCACCTCGAACAAGACCGCGACGGCTGGGCCATCCTCAGCCGTCGCGGGCGCATGCGCGCCATGCTCAAGCAGCCCTTTCCCTGGCGTTGGATTCCCCTCTGGGGCTGGTGGCTGGCGCTCAAAATCGGAGGCGGGTGGGCCTGGCTGGCTCCGCGCATCGCTCCGCGCGTCGGCATGGCGCTGGTCTGCCTGTTCTTGTTGGCCTTTGCGGGCTACAACCTCAGCGCCGCTGTAGGCCAGCTTTCCCCGTTTATCCCAGACCTCAGCATCGGCTCGCGCGAGGAGCGTATCACCCGCTTACTGGCGATGATCCCGCCCGACGCCTCCGTCTCCGCCAGCGATACCCTCAACCCGCACCTCAGCGAGCGGCAAGACCTCTACCTCTTCCCCGATATTGGGCGCGGCGACGACATCGCCCAATATATCGTCATAGACATTGATAACCTGCCCTATGAAGACCGCTCCTCAGCCATCTCCACCTTCGATCAACTCACCTCGCCCCAGCATGGCATCTACCGCATCATCGCGCGCGCGGGCGGCGTCTATCTGGCAAAACTTCAGAACTTGTAGCGCCGCCTTCCAGGCGGCCAGCCAGCAGCGCCCCCGTCTCGGCGGCCAGTCCATAGCGCCGCCGTCTCGGCGGCCACCGCTTCGCCAGCGCGAGCGTTCGCCCTCCGGCCCATCGGACCAGCAGGCCAACGTTGAGCCGCCGAGACGGCGGCGCTGCAAGCACAACATCCCCTCAGCCCCCCTGCCGCCGAGACGGCGGCGCTGCAAGTACGGACACCTCCAGGCGCGGTTTTAACTGCCTGCGGGGCGGGGGCCGCCTGTACCGCCGCCGTCCCTGGCGGCGCTGGGTGGGGGGTGTGGCGCGCCCTACGCACATTGCCCAGCCAAAAAACCTGTCGGGGAGAGCGGGGCTTCTCCCCCCACTATGCTATAATGGTGGAAGGCAGCCAGCAGTGAGAGGCTTGGGGCGGAGGGCGCCGCTGGAGGAGAACCCGCTGCCAGAACGGGTGAGCAAGAGGTATGCAGCGCTACCAATCGAACAGCGAAAACCCTTTTGAGGACGAGCAGCCGCTCTCGCGGGAAGAAGTCAACACCGCCCCAACAGAGCAGTTATTTCCTGCCTATGAAAGCGAACTCCCACCCCTGCCGCCGCGTCCAGGCTACCATCGTTCCCATCAGCCAGCGGCCTACGAGCGCCCCCTATCGGCTGCGATTCCGCATGCCGCGCCAGAAGTCGTCTATGATTCCGAGCCAGAGCCGCCAGCGCCGGAACACAGTACCATCACCTTCAGCATCGCCAAGTTTAACCAGTTTCTCAAATGGCTGCTCTCGGTTATCGAAGTCATGTTCGCCCTGCGCTTCGTCCTGAGCTTCATCGCCACCAGCAACGGCAACGCCTTTATCTCCCTGCTCACCAACATCACCGACCCATTGCTAGCCCCCTTCAAGACGGCGCTCAGTGTCCAGAATAACGGCGTGGAGTGGTATATGCTGCTGGCAATGCTGGTCTATTTTCTGGTGATTATGGCGCTGGTGCGTTTGCTGCGCCTGTTCGTCACCGAACCCGAACTCTAACCGGACCCGAACTCTAGGGGAGTCGTTCATGATCTGGATACATCCCGACCTTCATCGCCCTCGCCTTATTGACAGCGCCGTCTTCGACGTGGACGGCGTGTTGATTGATACCAGCCGCTCCTATCGTCTCTCCGTCATCGCCACCACCGAATACATCGTCGGTGAACGCCTGGGGCTGTGGTCGCGCGCCGCAGAGCGCGATCCGCTCGTCACTCTGGAAGACGTGCGCGCCTTCAAGCTGGCCGGTGGCTTTAACAACGACTGGGACCTGGCCTTCACACTCACCGCCCTCTGCACCGCCCGGCGGCGCGAATGGCGTGGACAGCCAGAGGCCGCGCGCTCCCTGACCGACTGGGCCGCGCAGGCGCACGAAGCTGTCCAGCGCGGGCAAAGCGGCATCGCCTGGGCGCGCGCGACTGTGCCTGCCTCGGCTCAGCCAACCTATGACCTGGCGCAAACCGTTCACGACGAATTCTATTGGGGCGCGGAACTGCTGCGCGAACTGCTGCGCCGCGTGCCGCGCTATGTGCCGCACGCGCCAGGGCTGGTGCGCAACGAAGAAACCTTGATGCCAGCCTCGCTGCTTGAAGACCTGGCAAAGCAGGGCGCGCGGCGCTTCGCCTTGATCACCGGGCGCGTCAGCGCAGAAGTCCCCTGGGCCGTCCGGCTCCTCAACGAACGGATCGGCAGCGGCTCCAGCAGGCGCTTTTCCAGCCAATGGGGGCGCTCTCCCTTTGAGCACATTATCAGCGGCGACGAGATCGCCAAACCAGACCCCAGGGCGCTCGCGTTGACGGCGCAGCGCCTGGAAACCCGCGCTGGCCTCTATGTTGGCGATACCGCCGATGATCTGGGGCTGGTCCTCAACTATCGCGCCGCCTACGGCGCGGGGCAGCCGCCTTTCCTGGCAATCATCATCGCCACCGGCCATGAAGCGGAGATTTACCGCGAGCGCGGCGCCGACCTGATCCTCTCCCATATCAGCGAACTCCCCGGCGCGCTCGAAAAGGTTCCCCACGCCTGAGCACCGCGAGTTGGCATAAAAATCGCTTGCAGAATGCCTGATAGAGAGGGGATCGGACCCGGTGGACCGGAGCGGCACGCGGAGCAGGCAAGGGAGTGCGCGAGCAAGAGAGTACGCGAGCAAGAGAGTACGCGAGAAAGTATGCAAACACCATGCAACAGCAGAAGCATTCAGGGCGATTGTTGACAGGCAGGCCAGCGTTGCTGGCCCTTCTAGGGGCGGCAGCCTTGCTCGCCTTGCTGATCGTGACAGGCTGGGGCAGCGCGCGCGCCGCCCCACAATCTGGCGGGCCATCGCTCAGCATCGTCAGCTTCGATGGCAACACCCTGACGCTGCAATTCGATGGCTGGACACTCCACGAAATCATCAGGCTGCGCTACAGCCCGAAGAATGATTGCAGCGCCAGCCAGGCATTGCCCAATAACACCTTCTCAGCGGAAGCGACCAGCTTCAGGGTCAACTATACCTGGCCGAGCAGCGGCATCAATCCCGGCGTCTATTATCTCTGCGCCACAGCATCAGAGGAAGGTATCATCGCCAGCCAGCAACCCATCACCATAGACAGCAATGGCATAGTGCAGCCTACGCCCGCTACCCCCGGCTCAACCCCAACCAGCGCCAGCGGCTCGCCAACCTCAACCGCTGCCAGCAGCCCCGTCGCGTCAGCCAGCGCCACCCCAGGCGCAAATAGAACTCCTGACAGCAGCGGCCCAGGCAATCAGGGAGCGTCAGCCACGTCCTCAAATGGCGGGAGCAGCACCCTGATCGCCATCATCCTGCTCTGTCTGCTGGTCATGGCGCTGCTGGCCTACCTCATTCGCCTCTGGCTGCAAGGCCGCCAGCCCGCAGGCCAGCCCCCTGCCAGCGGTGGACAGCAAGGGCCATAGTGCAAAAAAAGACCATACCCAAAAAACATACAAAGGCCATTGCCAGGCATGATATGATAAAGATGGGTTTCTGAGAACCTGGCAATCAAAAGCCTGGCAATCAAATTAAGTAGATTTTGAGGGAGGTCTTTTATCTCCATGCAGCAGTATTGCAATAATTGCAGCGCGCCCATCACGGCAGGCATGACCGCCTGTGCTCGCTGCGGCGCGCCCGTCGCCATCGGCTCAGGGGGCTATGACCCCACCGTTCGGGCGGGCCAGCCGCCAGGAACCGGCTACGGTTCGCAGCCTTACGGCCCACCACCGATTGATCCCTACGGCGCGCCCCCGCCACAACCAGGCTATGGCGCTCCACCACCACCGCCAGGCTTTGGCGCTCCGCCAGGCGCAGGCTATGGCGCTCCGCCAGGCGTCGGCTATGGCGCGCCCCAACAGCCATTTATGGCGCCTCCGCCCAAAAAGAGCAAGACCTGGCTCTACGTGCTGATTGGCATTCTCGTCGTTGTCCTCCTCGCCTGCGGTGGTATCGCTTTTGCTCTCAACAGGGCTGGGAACGCCATTGTAAACGCGGTTAATACGGTAGGAGCGACAGTCACAATCCCAGTATCTGAGCGCCATATCAGCAACGTCCATATCGGCGTAGGGGACCGCGAGGGCAACATCAGCCAGGAGCAAACCACGTTCACCCAGGAAGACTTTATCGTCATTGACTTCACCGTAACCACCGATGAGAGCGGCGCCCAGGTGCTCCTTAAGCTCTACTCTGGCAGCACATTTGTAGACCAGATTGCCCCGATAACCCTGGACACCGGAACGCACGACTACTTCTTCGGCTTCCGCATCACCGGCGCGGATGACTATACTGCTCAGCTCATATATAATGGAACAGATGAGCAGAACGTTAATTTCACGGTGACTTAACAAACCGGAGGAAGCAGCAGAGCCTTTTTGGACAGGCTTCCGCTGCCCCCGCACAGAGCGCGGCAAGAACCAGCCTCCCCTCTCCCTCAGCGGTGGTGGTCAGGCTGGTTTCTTACGCCTCCTTGTGCAACATCAATTGACCTTTTCCGCATTCGCTGGTACACTATGCCAGGGCTGGCGCAGCAACAGAAACGCTTCATGACGATCCGCCTTGAGGACACCGAAAAGAGTCTTTAATTGCTCAGGCCCCCTCCACGTCTATCGCCTCTGACGCTCCTGGCGGCGCTCAGCGCCCTGATCACGCTGGCGCTGGTGGGCAGCCTCATCTTTCTCCTCACCCACAAAACGCCGCAAGGCGGCCCAGCCGCCACTCCGGCCAGCGGGATCGCTATCACCACAGCCCAGACCGCATCGGGCGTGCATCCCGATGGCAGCCCCCTCAACTCCATCACCAGTTTCAACGTCGGGCAAACCGTCTACGTCGCCTACACCGTCAGCGACGCTGGCCCCGGCACAGCAACAATCAAACTCTATAATAATGGCGCCTTCGTGGACACCATGAGCCAGCAATTTCAGCGGCGCAGCAGCTATAACGCCTATTTCTCCTTTCCCGCCACCCAGGCGGGCAATTGGCAAGCTGACCTCTACTGGCAAAATCGCGGGAAAACCGGCGTCGGCTCCCTGGAACAGCGCGTCACCTTCCTGGTCGGCGGCGCGTTCGCGCAATCCTGACAGCTTTGCGCCCACCACTGCTTGCCAGTTACTTGTAACGCCGCCTTCCAGGCGGCCAACCGCGTGTACCGCCGCCGTCCCTGGCGGCGGCTCACTTGTAGCGCCGCCTTCCAGGCGGCCACCGCTGCGCCAGGGCGAGCGTTCGCCCTCCAGGCCACCGTACCAGCAGGCCAGCGTCCAGCCGCCAAGAGGGACGCGCGAGCGACCAACGGAAGCGAGCATGCCGAGGCTGGACCGCGCGACCGAGCGCAGCGAGGGAGAATGCGGGAACTGGGCTGCGCGAGCGACCAACGGGAGCGAGGACCTCTCGCTCGACGAGGCCCAGCCGAGGCAAGCAGCCCAGGCCGCAGGCCCAGTTCCCG
>DATBHW010000062.1 GCA_036557285.1 Ktedonobacterales bacterium | reverse complement strand
TTTTGTTCAGGTGGGCGCTCTTTCATGCCACCAGTATACCATCTTGTGGGTGGCATATCAAGACGAAAGATACCGCCTGCGGGCGGCACGCCATTCATCCCCGCGGCTTATGCAAGGGGGCCTCTGGCGTGTTTCTGCTAGAGCGTATTTGTAGCGTGGCTTCGTAGAGCGCCTTATGAATCATGCTCGCTCCCTTCTTCCAAACGATGTGGCGCTGTATCTCCGTTTTTCGAGAGATTGGATACTCCTATGACTGAAGAAGTCAAGCAGCGAAAGGCCGAACATGTCAGCGTTGCGCTCCAACGAGATGTAGCGGTTCCCCAGCCGTCATCCTGGCAGGATGCGCGCTTGATCCATCAGGCGTTGCCCGAAGTGGACCTGGATGAAGTAGATACTTCTGTCGCGTTTCTGGGCAAGACGCTGCGAGCGCCGATCTTCATCTCGTCAATGACTGGCGGCCATCCCGATGTGGCGGTCATCAATGCGCGGCTGGCTCAGGCGGCTGAGGAGTTTGGACTGGCGATGGGAGTGGGCAGCCAGCGCGCCGGAATTGTCTCGCCCGATCTGGCAGAGACCTACAGCGTCGTGCGCGAGCGCGCCCCCAACGCTTTTTTGATCGCTAATATCGGCGCGCCCCAGTTAATCGCTCAGCCGCGCCATCCGGCCTTCCAGGTGGAAGATGCCCGCCGGGCTATCGAGATGATCGGCGCGAACGCGCTGGCGCTGCATATGAACTTTGCCCAGGAGGCCGTACAGCCAGAGGGAGACCGTCGCGCCGTTGGCTGTCGGGCCGCGCTGCGCAGGCTGACCCAGGAAATCGGGCTGCCGGTGATTGCCAAGGAGACGGGCGCGGGCGTCTGCCGGGAGCAGGCGTTGATGCTGCGCGATTGCGGCGTGGCGGCCATTGATGTAGGCGGCGCGGGCGGCAGCAGCATGGCGGTGATGGAGACCTATCGCGCGCTGTCGCGGGGCGATGAGCTTGCGGCCAATCTAGGACAGGTCTTCAGCGATTGGGGCATTCCAACGCCGATTGCGCTGGTCGAGGCAGGCGTGGCGGGCCTGCCCTTGATCGCAACGGGCGGCGTGCGTACTGGTCTGGATGCGGCGCGCGCGTTGGCGCTGGGCGCGACCCTTGTGGGCATGGCCTTTCCGTTCTTGAAGGCCGCCAGCGAGAGCTATGAGTCGGTGCAGAGCTTTGTGCGCGGGTTTCTGCTGGAATTGCAGGTAGCGATGCAGTTGAGCGGCGCGGCCACGATAGCTGCGCTGCGCCAGGCGGATGTGATCGTTGGCGGCGAAACGCGCCAGTGGCTGGAGATGCGCGGCTTTGGCGAGACGCTGCGGGCTATGGCGAACCGGCGTTTTCTTGCCTGATGCTCATTGGGGGCTTTGCTGTATACCCTTTCTGTCAAGGCGCTTGCTCGCGCTGTCAGCTATCCGCGAAGCCCTTGACACACTGCCTGGATAACGCTAGACTCGCCTCATGCAGCAAGGTTCTCTGAACACTGGAAGCAGCCCATCCCCCCTGCCTGATACAGCCGATGACCAGCCTCTCGAAGCGTTGAGCGACGAAGGCGTTGGCGATGGCGCTGCTGCGGCAAAGGAGGCGAGACCCGCGCCGCTCTTCACCCGGCGCGCGATCCTGGTTGCCCTCTGTCTCTTTCTGGTCGCGCTTCTCTTCCTGATGAGCCTGGAGTCCCGGCTTGGCATTCCGGTAGCTGGTGTGTCCAACGTGCCATTCTTCAATTATCAAGCCGAAAGCTTTCTGCATGGACGCTGGAATCTGGACATTCCAGGCAGCGCAGTGGACATAGAGACGATCAATGGCAAGAGCTATATGTATTATCCGCCCTTCCCCGCGCTCTTGCTCTTGCCCTTTGTCGCCATCTTCGGCTTGGCGGCCAGCGATATACTCTTGACTACGCTGCTTTCCGCCGCAAACATCAGCCTGCTCTATCTGCTCTTCGAGCAGATGCGCGTCCAGGAACGGCCCGCGCGTAAGTGGTCAGAGCACGCGCTCGTCAGCGTCTTCTGTTTCTTTGGCTCGATCAATCTCTATCTTTCGCTGGGTGGGACGGTCTGGTTTACCGCTCATATTGTCGCCATGACCTTCACCCTGCTGGCGCTGCTCCTGGCCTTCAGGGGCCACTATAGCTGGGGCGCGGCGCTGCTGGGGTGCGCGTTCTTCAGCCGGTTTCCCGCCGCGCTGGGCTTTCTGTTTCTGCTCTATCTCGCCTGGCAGGACGCCGGACGGCAACCCCTGCTGGGGCGCTTCTGGCGCTCGCTGCGCGCGTATCGGCCCGATTGGCAAGCGGTCCCCTGGCGTCGCCTGCTGCCTGTGGCGGCGGTGATGGGCATCGTGGCGCTGGTGTTTGCGGCGCGTAACGCGCTGGTCTTTGGCTCGCCGCTGGATACCGGCTATGCCACGCTGCTGAAGCAGCGTTATCCCAATGACGCGCCGTCTGGCGCCTTCAGTATCGGCTATATGCCCGCGAACTTCATTACGATGTTCTTCAACTTCCCCTCTGTCGCCTTCTTCAACCACCAGCCGCAGATCGATCTGCTTAATAAAGGCTCCGGGATCAGCGTTTTTGTGACCACGCCGCTCTTTTTATTCCTGTTCTGGCGCAACCAGCGTTTCAGCCCACTGCGGGCGGCGCTCTGGGTCGTGGTGGCGCTGGATGTTCTCGCCATGCTGCTTTTTTATAACGAGGGAGGCTATCAATTTGGCATCCGCTATCTCTACGACGTGTATCCCTTTGCTTTCCTGCTGCTAGTCCTCAATGAAGCTCGTGTGGACTGGCGCTATGCCGCGCTGGGGCTGTCCGGGGTGGTGATCAATCTCCTGGGGGCGGTGGAGTTCTGGACCCTCTTCCAGCGCCTGTGAGCCTGGCGTCAGGCCGGGTTCGTCTGCCGAGAGATCGGCGCTTACCTCGCGTCGGTCCTTGAAGCAGCGCCAGAGCAGCGCCGTCGCCAGCAAATAGATCAGCGCCGCCAGGACAAAGGGGAGCGTGAAATTGTTGGCGGCGATAATCACGCCGCCTAGAGCGCCGCCCGCTGCCCAGCAGCCCCAGAAACCGAGGTTATAGGCGCTGTTGGCGCTGGCGCGCTCGGTTGGCCGAACAACGCTCATGAAGTAGCTGAGCAGCACCGGCTCGGCCATATTCATCAGGCTCCCGCGTACCAGATAGGCCGCCAGGACCAGCGGCAGCGCGCGGGTAAAGCCCAGGATTGCTAAGAAGGGAAGCGAGATCAGGTGTCCGAGGACGGCAGCGCGCACTTTCCCCAGACGCGCCGCGAAGAACGGCCCGGCCAGGGTTGTCACGGCCATCAACGCGGTGGAGACGGCGGTAATCAGGCCGTAGAGTTCGGTACTGACGCCGAGATGCTGGACGAAGTAGAGATTGAAGTAGGGGATGAAGAGGCCGGCGCCCAGGCCAATCAGCCCTTCGACCATTGCTAATTGCCCAATCGGGCCGCGCAGCGCCTTCAACGCCTCAGTGCGCAGGCGCGGCGGCTTGAGCGCCTGAAACCGGCTGCTTAGCCGCTGGCGCGCGCCTGCCAGCGCGGCGCCCGCCCTTTTGGCGGCTCTCTGTCCAGGCAGCGCCGTCGGCTGCCTGGGCGGCGTGGGGTCCATCAGGATGATGGGGAGAAAGGACGGCGCGGCGATCACTCCTGCCAGCAATAAGGCCAGTTCGTAGCTGCGGGCCTGCGCGCCGGAAACCAGAAAGGGTTCGATGGCGCGCAGCAGCCCGGAATCGCTGATCGTGGGCAGACTGACCAGATGGGGGAGATAGCCGCCGAGCGCCTGCCCGATCACAGCGGTGATGAGCGCCAGCGCGGCGTTGAGGCTGAAGATATGGCTGCGGGCGGTTGCCTGGCTGCCATCGGCCAGCAGCGGCGCGCCGATCACCAGATAGATACCCCCGGCGACGCCCAGCACAAAGCTGGTGATGGTGAGCGAGAACGCCTGGGGAATGACCAGTTGCAGCGTACCTGCGGCTGCTGCAACGACGCTGGACCAGAAGAGTGTGGCTTTGGTACCCAGGCGCGCCATGAGCGGGCTGGTCGTGACCATGCCCAGCGCGCCGCCAGCGACGCCGATCACCAGCAGCCAGCCGATGAAATCGGCCTGATAACCCAGGGCGACAAGATAGAGGTTATAGAGGAGGGCAAAGATGCCTACCGTGATGGAATTGAGCGTATTGCTCAAAAGATACAGGCGGGCGTTCCGGTTCATACGCCCGAACTGGCGTAGATAGGAGACTGCCTGAACTCTGAGTCGTGCCATGAGATATGCTGCTTGTCTTGCTGGTCGCTATTGCCTGGCGCTTCCGGGGGGAAGCTGGCGTGGCCCATCCGTCCGATAGCCTTCCAGTTGGGCGCGTGGCTCGTCCTGGCCTGGGGGCAGTTCGTGGTGTCCGTTGGGCCAGACGAGGGCGCGCATCCCTTCTTTGATGGCTACGGTGCGCGCGTGAATGTCAATCACGCGCTCGGCGAACCTGGCGCTGCCGCGATCCGTGGCCTGCAAGCGCTGCTCGACAGCCGGAGCAAAGCGGGTCAGAATGGGTACTACTTTATTATGGACATAATACAACAGATAGGCTATCGCGCCTACCAGAGCGGCGGTGATCAAGATCAGCAGCATCAACTCGATGATCAGCACGACTCCAGCCGCCTGCCCCGCGTCCTGAAGCCAGGTTGGCTCGGTAAAATCAGCGATAGGCATCGAGTTCTCCTTTTGTGGCCAGTTCCTTGCGGCGTTTGGCGCGCTGCTCGGCGCGCTTGCGCGCCCGGCCTACGCCGAAGAAGACGCCCGCGACCTGGGCAGCGCCCAGCACCATGCTGGCTGCGCGCACGCCGGGCGTCACGGTCAGTTCGCTGGCAACCTTAGCGGTCTCGCGCACGGTATAGGATGTATCTCTCATCGAGTCCAGAACGGGGGTGAGTTCTTTCTTCACCTGGAGCGCCAGGCTGATGAGGACAAAGGCGGCATAGGAGAGCAACCCCAGCGCGATAAAAGTCGCCACAGCGAGCAGAACGAGCATGATGTCGCGCACGACGGGCCAGACGCCAAGGATGGTAAACAAGACGATCAGGCCCGCGCCGACAATCAGGGAGATAATTACTCCCAGGATGAGAAAGGTTTTCAGGCGGCTGCTCAAGACGAGGCTCCTTTCGGGCAGAGAGCGTATAAAGATAGTATAGAGAACGGCGGCGTATTATCTTTTGTAGGAATCAGTGCAGGCTGCGAGCAGGAACTATGCCAGGAAGCGCCGACAGAGAAACAGGCAAGCGACTACTCGAAAAGCCAGCAGGTACGGTAGAAAAGCCTGCCGGGCTTCATTATAGCGGCTCTGCCTACCGCTTACAAGCCTTGTAGTTCAGGCTAGCCCATTTGGCGCGCGGGGTCATGAATGCTGGTTTATATTTTTACGAACCTTCTGCTTGTATAACGAATATGGAATATCTCGTCCATTACCTATTGACATGAACTGTTTTTTATGTATACTTCTTGCCAGGAAGCTTAATCGATAAAATCCTGGCCGCCAGGTAGGTTTCGCTCTCCGCGCCAGGATAACAAGGAGGCTATCCTGCTCCCCTGCAAGGATGTCGCGCATCCTGCATCTGTCTATCCCTTACTTCGTACCCGTTTCCCCTCGCGTTCTCTGGCGTCTTCTGGTCATGTCGTTGCTGGTCCATATACAAGGAGGGAGTACACGATGAAACGGTCCATTCGCTGGTATTTCGCGTGGGGCATCATGGTTGCCGCTCTGTCTATGCTGCTCTTTATGGTGACAGCAGGGCCAGCCCTGGCCTGGACTCAGGAAACCAATGAATTCACTGATACTGGTAGTGGAAGTGGCTGGTGTTCGGGGATGAACGGCCAAGATTCCAGCCATCCCTGTGTATACTGGCAGGAGCCACATTACACGAGCATCAGCCTGCACTTCAACATGGATCCTTCGCTCCACTCCTCACAGAGCAAAGGCTACGATTTCAATGCTGCCATCTATACTGCGTTTACTCAATACAACAATGTGGCAGCCTGGAATCCCTACATGTTTCAGTGCTTCACCTTTTGTCAGGGCATTGTAGGGACTTATTACATGACCACCCTGCTGTGTGGGAATCTGGCTCACACTTCCTACTTTATTGGAGATGTCAAGTATGGATACAACCCCTACAGAGGTGGTAATGAATGGTATGCGTTCTTCATTTCTGCCGATGTCCAATTTAGTAATTCCATTTTCTGGAACAACAGTTTCGATTGGACTCAAACTTCTTGTAGTAATGAACACGCAGACGGGCGAGCGGCAGCAACGCATGAATCTGGGCATGTGCAGGGGCTTGGTCATACTGGCGACTTTCCATCAGTCATGAGCAGCGCTTGCCTGGAAAACGGACACTTTTACCAACTCTCTACGAACAGTGATATTCCAGCCATTAAAGCCATCTATCGAGGTGATCAGCAGTCCAGCTAAGACCTGGGTTGTTCTGTGGTTCTGGTTTTGCATTACACTCCAAGGAGGTTATTGTACTACGAAGCTTCTCCAGTGACATCCATGCTGATCGCTCGTTGTAATGAGCGAAGGATGCAGAGAAGGAGAGAAGCTGCGATGACTGCTGAAGAGAAGATCGCTCGCCATCGGTTGAGCGTGCTGGAGTTGGGGCAGG
>DATBHW010000061.1 GCA_036557285.1 Ktedonobacterales bacterium | reverse complement strand
TTTTGTTCAGGTGGGCGCTCTTTCATGCCACCAGTATACCATCTTGTGGGTGGCATATCAAGACGAAAGATACCGCCTGCGGGCGGCACGCCATTCATCCCCGCGGCTTATGCAAGGGGGCCTCTGGCGTGTTTCTGCTAGGAAATATGCGATACTGAGATACAGAGCGGATGATCTGCTCTGTATCCCGGCGCGTGAAGAAGCGCCGCTTCCAAAAGATCGACAAGATTGACCAAAAGCATCCCTCAATGGAGAGGAGGCCGATATGACAGATTCATCGGAGCCTGCTGCGCAAGAGCCATCAGGCGGCCTATCGCACAGCAGCGCGCGCGTCACTACACGCACAGGCGACGACGGCACCACTGGTCTGCTGGGTGATCTGCGCGTCCCCAAGACCGATAGCCGCGTGGTTGCCCTTGGCGAAGTTGATGAGGCGACCTCGACGCTCGGCGTGGCCCGCGCCACCTGTCGCGCCGCCGGACTGACGCGCATCCACGATTTGCTGCTCAGCTTCCAGAATGACCTCTATGCCCTGATGGGTGACATTGCCACTACGCCGGAGGCGCGCCCAAAGATCGGCTTGTATCTGTCTGATGCCCGGCTGGAAGCCTTAGACGCGCTGGTTATCAGCCTGCGCGGGGAAGTGGAGATCGGCACGCGCTTTATCGTCCCTGGAGACCATCCGGCCAGCGCCGCTATTGATCTGGCCCGCGCCGTTACCCGCCGCGCCGAGCGCGCCGTTATTCCACTGACCCGGCAAGGCTGGCTGCCCAATCCCACGCCCCAGCGCTACCTGAATCGGCTCTCGGATGTGCTGTTCATGCTTGGACGACTGGCCGATACCGAACTGGGCGACCCCAGCCGCTTCGCCCAGCGTTAAATCATCAGCCTCCCTGCTGCTCAGGCTGATGATCTTTCCCTGAAAGGTCTAATGTATAGGTGCGATCAGGGCCATATCCTGGGGGGAGAGCGGGGCCACGCGCCCAGCCAGTGGCTTCATACAGGTGAACGGCCTCCCGATAGATGGTGCGCGTTTCCAGATGCAGGCGCCGATAACCTCGCGCCTGGGCTTCGGCAACGGCATGGGCGAGCAGCTTCCGGCCAATCCCATAGCCGCGCCTGGAGGCATCCACAAAAAACTTGGAGAGCTTGCCCTCAGCAGTGTTCATGGCCGTGATGACAATAGACCCAACCGGCGTTCCCGCCAGGTCAGCCACCCATTCCAGGGTTGAATCATCCTCGGCGGTCCCAAAGGCGACAATATCGGCATCAAGCCCCGTAGGGTCAGGCTCAATGCCGAATGACCGAAGGGTAGCAAACACAAAGCACTGGACGACTGGACCATCGGCAGGGGTTGCGCGGCGAATCAGGATTGGAGGTAATTGCCGCGATAGAGTGGATGGCTCAGACATCGCCTGCTCTCCTGGCGGATATGGGTTATCCGCCGATCATAGACATGCTGCGGTTGGCCCGGCGGAAACGCTTATCGCCAATGTAGTGCTTGAGTTCCTTGTTCCAGACTGCCCGCCGGATGACCTCCTCAATCACCTCATCCGAAGCATCTGAGCGCAGCGGCTCGCGCAGGTCCGTCTCTTCAGTGGAGAAGAGGCAGGTGCGCAGCTTGCCCTCGGCGGTCATGCGGATGCGATCACACGAGGCGCAGAACGGCTCGCTGACCGGATTGATAAAGCCCACCTCGCCAACGCCATCGGGGAAGCGATAGCGCCGCGCCGTCTCCGAAGCGTCGCCATCGGTGAGGCGCGTCATCGGACCATATTGCTTCTCGATAATCGCCAGAATCTCGGCTCCGGTCAGAATATCTTCTTTGCGCCAGATTTGATCGGCGTCCAGCGGCATAAACTCAATCCAGCGCACGATATACGGCTTGCGGCGGGCCAGCACGGCAAAGTCCAGCACCTCATCTTCCGTGAAATCCTTCATCGCCACTGCGTTGATCTTGATAGGGTGAATGCTGGGATACTTCTCTAGTTCTTCCAATCCCTCGATCACAGCGTCAAACTGATCGCGCCGCGTCAACTGGGCAAACTTTTCGCGCACCAATGAATCCAGGCTCACGTTGATGCGCGTCAGCCCGGCCTCGGCCAGCGCCGCAGCCTGTTTCTTCAGCAGCACTCCATTGGTCGTCAGGCTCAGGCTGCGCAGCCCTGGAATCGGCTTGAGCATGCGAATCAACTCCGGCACATCGCGCCGCACCAGCGGCTCGCCGCCAGTCAGGCGAATCTGCTCGATACCAATCGAAGCCGCGATGCGCGCCACGCGTGTGATCTCTTCGTAAGAGAGGATTTCCTGCTTCTTGAGCCACGGCAGCCCCTCGGCAGGCATGCAATAGGTGCAGCGGAAGTTGCATTTATCAGTGATCGAAATCCGCATGCTCTTGATACGCCGACCATAGCTATCAACCAGTGGCTCCATAGTGGTCCTCCTCATACAGCATCCGTCGCGCCGCTGCGACGAAGCCTGGAGATATGAGACAACGAAAAAGGGGCTAGGATAGGTTACTTATTGCATAAGTATAGCATATTCTGGCCCCGCTTGCCTAGTCGCTGGCCGAAATGCAATGGAAAACTTCGCCAACCGCCAGGACTCTCAGTGAAAGAAAACCTCGGCCACACGATACAGGTCCATATCAACCTTCTGGTTGACTCCCACTGCTTCGGAAAGCTGCATGATCGCAATGCGACCGTTATGCAGGATGGGCAGCTTGCCAAAGTCGCCTTTATGCGCCAGATCAACCGCAGCCACGCCCAGGCGCGTTCCCAGCAGACGATCAAACGCTGAAGGCGAACCGCCGCGCTGGATATGCCCCAGCACCGTGGCGCGCGTCTCCAGGCCGGTCAGTTTCTCGATCTTCTCGGCCAACGCCTCGGCAAGACCGCGCTCTTTCAGAATCTCGTGTCCGAAGGCATCAATCGTCTTGACTCCAAGCTGCTCCAGCCCCTCCACATTGGCCGCCTCGGAGACGACGATCAGGCTATACGTCTTGCCAGACTCGCGGCGTTTGCGCAGATGCTCCACAATCTTATCCATCGAGGTAGGCACTTCGGGAATGATGATATAATCGGCTCCACCGGCCAGGCCGCCCGCTGTCGCCACCCAGCCAGCCTCGCGGCCCATCGCCTCGCAGACAATCACCCGATGATGCGAGCGCGCCGTCGTTTGCAGGCGATCCAGCGCCTCAGTCACGATCTCCACCGCCGTCTCATAGCCGATACAATAATCCGCGCCGTTAATATCGTTATCCATCGTCTTCGGCACGCCCACCGTCTTCACGCCCATCTGATAGAGTTTGTTGGCAACCCCCAGGGTGTCATCGCCACCAATAGCGATCAGCGCGTCCAGCCCAAGCTGCTCGATATGCTTCTTCACGCGTTCCAGGCCATCGGGCGACTTTGCCGGATTCGTGCGCGACGTTCCCAGGATCGTGCCGCCCACGTTCAGAATATCGGCCACATCCGTCAGGCCAATTGGGCGCGCATTGACTTCCATCAAGCCCTTCCAACCATCCAGAATACCAATCACTTCATCGCCCAATTGATTTGCCCGCATCACCACCGCGCGGATGGCCGGATTAAGGCCGGGGCAATCGCCTCCGCCAGTCAATACACCAAGCTTCATCGCTCCTGCTCCTTTCGATACAGAGGGCTTCGCAGCCATTGGGACTCTACCCTCCGCCAGAACGTGCAGAGGGCATGCCGGGGGTTTCCTTTATAGACATCAACAGGAGCATCTGAGACCCAAACACAGATACGCCCCTATATAAACCAGCGAGCGATGGGATCAAGAGGAAACGACAACGCGCGGAGGGAAAACGTTCCTGGCTGTTGCAACCTTCAGCGTATCACGCAACGAGAAGGCTTTGCAAGTCTTTTTGCGAGTCTTGCGGCGCCTGAGCCATACTGAGTGAGCGATTGAACAGCGTGGTATGCTTAAGGAAGCTGAGCGAATGGGAGGGGCAAAAGAGCGGAGACCCTCTCAGGCAAGAGCGTTTGCATCCGCTCTCAGGAACAAAGGAATGACAGCACCAAAATCCTATGATCTGGATCAGCTCAACCTGGACCGTGAAACGCTGCGCTTGCGTGAGCAGGCCCGGTTGGCCTGGCCGCAAGAATCACCTATCCTCCTCAGATTTGGCTTGCAAGATGGCATGTCTGTGCTTGACCTGGGCTGCGGCCCAGGCTCCCTGACCGACCATCTGCTGGCGCTGCTGCCACACAGCCAGATCATTGCGCTCGACAACGAGCCGGCTCTGCTAGCGCGCGCCCGGCAACTTCTGCCGCAGATGCCGGATGACCGGCTGCGTTTTGTCCAGGCATCTGTGATGGACACGGGCCTCCCTGAAAATAGCGTTGATTTTGCGCTCGCCCGTTTCGTCTTCCAACATCTGTCTGATCCTGTTGGGGCTGCCCGTGAAGCCCTGCGCATCCTCAAACCCACAGGCCGGTTTGCGCTGATTGAAGTTGATGAGGTCGGCTTTCCAGTCGTGTTTGATCCGGCTCTGCCACTGCTTGAAGCAATGCGGCAGAAATCTATGCAGGATCAGGCGGCAAGAGGTGGCAATCGAAGCATTGGCAGGCACTTGTGGCGGATTTTACGCGCGGCTGGCTTTGAGAATCTACATCTAGACGCCTTTGTCGTCCATAGCGATGTGGTTGGCCTGGACGGCTTCCGCCAGGCATTGGGCCTCTCTTCAGAGCGACTGGGCGCGGCAATGGCCCCATTCGAGGCCGCCCCGGAACCGCTGATCATGGTCGTTGGCTTTGCCGCCTGCGGCCAAAAAACCTGAGCCATGCGCCAGTTCAGCTCACATCATAGATTGTCGGCTTCGTCCCAGCCCAGGCCATGACGGCGTTCTTCCGGCACAAAGAAGTCAGGGGGAAAATGAATGTCCAGCGCCTCAAAGCGCGGATAGCACTTGGGCCGAAAGCCCCCTGGCTCAAACGTTCCCAGCACTTTACCGGTCGTCGAGTCTGTGCCGGTTTCCTGAAAACGAAACAGGTCTTGAAGAATGACCGTCTCGCCATCAATGCCCTGAATCTCAGTAATATGCGTCACTTTGCGCGAGCCATCACGCAAGCGCGCCTGATGAATAATCATCTGAAGCCCGCCCGCAACTTGCCGCCGCACCATCTGTACCGGCAAATCCAGCCCGGCCATCATCGCCATCGTTTCCAGCCGCGTCAGACAGTCGCGTGGGCTGTTGGCGTGCGCAGTGGTCAGCGAGCCATCATGGCCGGTATTCATCGCCTGAAGCATATCCATCGCCTCACCGCTGCGGCACTCCCCAACCACAATCCGCTCCGGGCGCATGCGCAGCGCGTTCACCACCAGATCACGAATGGTCACGCGCCCGCCGCCATCAGCCTCAGCAGGCGTCGCCTCCAAAGAGACCACATGCCGCTGCTGCAATTGCAGTTCTGCCGCGTCCTCGATGGTCACGACACGCTCATCAGCGGGGACACAGGCACTCAGCGCATTGAGCAGCGTCGTTTTGCCGGAGCTGGTTCCCCCCGACACCACCATATTTAGCCGCGCCAGGACACAGGCGCGCAGCAATTCGGCCATTTGCGCATTCATACTGCCCAGACGCACCAGATCATCCAGTAAGAGCGGCTGGCGCGAAAACTTCCGAATCGTCAGCGTTGGCCCCCTGACAGCAGCAGGCGGGATCACCACATTCACCCGCGAGCCATCTGGCAAGCGCCCATCGGCCATCGGCCAGGCGCGGCTGACCGAACGCCCCAACGGGCGCAGGATCGCCTGGATCACACGCATCAGATGAGCCTCATCCTGAAAACGTATCGAAGTCTCAATGAGTTTGCCCGCGCGCTCCACATACACCAGCGATGGCTCGACCACCATCACTTCGGTGACGCGCTCATCCGCCAGCAATGGTTCCAGCGCGCCATAGCCCAGTACCTCGTCCTCTACCAGTCTCAACAGCAGTTCTCGCTCTTCCTGCTTCAAGAACTGGCTGAGGGCTGGCGTCCCTTCGAGGAATCCCTGGGCCTGGCCGCGCACCAATCGGCGCTTTTCCGGGGTGCGCCCAGGAGCCGCCTGCCAGAACGGCGCGGCCTGCAAAGGTTCCTCAATGCGCTCAGCGATGCGCAGCGCCACTCCCTGCAACCAGAAGAAGCGCACCGATCCGGTGGCTGCTGGCGCTGGCGGGGGCAGCAAATCTACATCTTTGGCTGGGGCCGGAGCCTTCTCTGGCCGAACGGGACTCGGCTCTTTGCCCGGCGCGACCTCTGGGCGAACAGCGCGCGCCTCTTTGGCAGGGGCTGCCTCTGGCCGCGCCGGACTCAGTTCTTTGATCGGCGTGACCTCCGACAAAGGGGCCGCCGCCTCTTTGAGAGGGGCCGCCTCCGAGCGAGCAGGACTCAACTCTTTCATCGGCGCCGCCTCCGGGCGAATGGCAGCCTCTTTCTGATCCGGCGCTGTTCTTTCTGGCTCTCTGTTGATCATCTCAGGCTCAGGTGGCCCACCCCATCTGCTCCGCATGGGTGATGGCGTCACTTTCGTATTCGCGGGAGGAGTCGCTGGCGGCTGCGCTGGTGGAGGAGCATGAGCAGGCGCTGCCCCGCCTGCTGGAACTGACCCCGGATGAGGTGGCAGCGGGCCAAGAAGCTCCGTAGGCGCGTTGGTGATCGCGGGTGGGCGGTTAGAGATAGGCGCTGCTGGACGGTCTGGACCGAGCAACGCTTCTTCTAACAGCCTGGCCGTAGCCATGTCCGCTACATCTGTTGGCCGATCAGGCGCAATTTCCGAAGATTTCTGTCGCTGCTGGGAGGGAATTGACTGCTCTCCATCGCCCGGCACAGAATGAGTTGTCATCACCTGGTCCTCTCGAACATACGCTTATTTCGGCAGCAGCCACATTTCCGTCTCAACGGGCCGCTCTGAAAAAGAGCCAACCTGCTCCTTCCGCCAGTGAAGATTAGCTCGCCTTCGTCCCTTGCTATACTACAGGAAGATGCCCAACTATTCAAGCAAGCGGGCACACTCGATGATTTACCAATTGAGTTAAGAAGCGTAGCATCACGCTTACACCATCAGCCGACAGAAACAAAGCATCCAATGCAACCAGGCGCCCAACAAAAGAGCCTGGCGGTTTCTTGCCAGGCTACATCTCTAGTGCCGGGAGAGGGACTCGAACCCTCACGAGGTTGCCCTCACTGGTTTTTGAGACCAGCGCGTCTACCGTTCCGCCACCCCGGCTCGCTCCTTAATGGTAACGCAGAACACGCCAGAAGTCAAGCATAGAAGAGACCAGGGAAAACGCGCTCTCTTGCCCTGAGCATACAGACGATCATACGGGCAACCGGGCTGTCAGCTACGCACAGCCACCGGATCATCAACAGCAAACTTACCAACGGCCCGGAACTTCTCGAAACGCTGCCGCGCCAATTGCTCCGAACTCAGCGGCGTCAGCGCGTCCAGATGTTTCAGGATGGCCGTCTTGAGGTTTCTGGCCGCCTCCTCGTGGTTGCGGTGCGCTCCCCCCAGCGGCTCAGCAATCAACTCATCTACCAGACCAAGCTGATACAGGTCGCGCGCCTTGACCTTCATCGCCTCGGCTGTCTGCGGCGCATAGACGGTATCGCGCCAGATGATCGAAGCCGCCGCTTCTGGCGCGGCCACCGTATAGATACTGTACTCCAGCATCAGCACCCGATTGCCCATCCCCAGCGCCAGCGCGCCGCCGCTGCCACCCTCCCCAATAATCACCGCCACCAGAGGCACGCCAAGCTGCGCCATCACCAGCAGATTTTCCCCAATCGCCTGCGATTGCCCCCGCTCCTCAGCGCCTAGATCAATAGCAGCGCCCGCAATGTCAATCAGTGTCACCACAGGGATGCCAAACTTCTCCGCCTGTTTCATCAGACGCATCGCTTTGCGAAAACCCTCAGGATGCGCCATGCCAAACGAGCATTCAATACGTTCTTTGGTATCGCGCCCCTTCTGGTTGCCCATCAGCATGACGGTACGCCCGGCAATGACCGCCAGCCCGCCCTGGATAGCGCGATCATCGCCAAAATGGCGATCACCGCGCAGTTCAAAGAAATCGTCACACATCAGCTTGATGTAATCAAGCGTATAGGGCCGGTCTTTATGGCGCGCCACCTGGACACACTGCCACGAGTTCAGGTTGCTATAGATTTCGACAGTCTTCTCGTGCAGTTCCGCTTCCCATGCCCCGATCTGCTTGCGCTCCTCTGGTTTCAGCTTCTCCGCTTTGCGCCGTAACCTGCTGATCTTCTGGTCAATTTCAGCGAGTGGTTTCTCAAAATCCAGATCGTAAGCCATAGCGCACCCCCCAGCAATCAGTAGTATTTTCTATGTCACGCTCTGTGTTTGTGTTCCCGCGTACATGCGCAGCAGCCGCGCGAGCGTTGGGCGCAGCAGGCGACGGGATACCACAGCGTCAAGCATCCCATGATTCAGCACGAACTCCGCCGTATTAGCATCGGCTGGCAGGCGCGAGTGCATCGCTTGCTCGATGACTCGTGGCCCGGCAAAGCCGATCAGCGCGCCAGGCTCAGCCAGCACCACATCGCCCAGGAAGGCAAAACTGGCCGAAATGCCGCCAGTAGTGGGATCGGTCAGCAGCGAGATATACGGCACGCGGGCCTCGCCCAGCCTTGCCAGCGCCGCCGTTGTCTTTGCCATCTGCAAAAGCGAGAACAGCCCCTCTTGCATGCGCGCGCCGCCAGATGTGCAAACGATTAAGAGCGCGCTCTGGTCGGCCAGGGCGCGCTCAATGGCGCGCGTCACCTTCTCGCCCACTACCGACCCCATGCTCCCGCCCACAAAGGCAAAGTCCATCACCGCCAGCGCCAGGGGTAGGCCCTCAATGGTTCCTGTACCAGTTATTACTGCCTCATTAAGTCCGGTCTTCTCGCGCTGGCCGTTAAGATAGGTCGGATAAGACTGCGAGCCACTGACAAAATTGAGCGGATCAACCGAAAGCATATTGCCATCCAACTCCTGAAAGCTCTCTTCGTCCAGCAGCATGGCAATCCGCTCCTCGGCAGAGAGGCGGAAATGATGGCCGCAGCGCGGACAGGTTTTCAGGTTTTTCTCCCAGTCCTTGCCAATGAGCAGTTCGCGGCACCTGGGGCACTTCACCACCAGATTTCCCGGAATTGAACGGCTGATCTGCGGTTGCAGGTCATCGCCCCCCGGTCCGCGCAGTATATCAGGAGGGGTAAGATCAGGTCTATCGCTAGCGATGGCGCACGCTCCGTTTCTTCTCCCGGATCACTTCCAGAAGCTCTATCTAGGCCCCATCAGCGGAAAAGAGCGCGCTGACAAACGCTTCAGGATCAAAAGGA
>DATBHW010000060.1 GCA_036557285.1 Ktedonobacterales bacterium | reverse complement strand
GCGCGTGATACCTGGCATCTCTGGAACCGACTGCTCCGCAAAGTTTTGATGCATACGATGGCCGTCTGGACAACTACCTCCTTGGGCGAGGAGCCACTTCAGTTCGCTCGCCTCGTGGCTTAAACAACTTGCACATCGGGTTACGATATTTCCCAGGTGGTTCTGCAAAATACTCCTGAAGCGGGGTATTGGATCGTGGTGAGTGGCAAAGTGTATGATGTCACCCAGTTTATCTATCAGCATGTGGGTGGGGAAAGAATCATTATCCACTATACTGGAATGGATGCGACCAGCGCCTATCAAGGCGTCCTTCATCACACGAACTCGGAAGTCGATGCGCTGCTGGGGATGTATGAGCTTGGCAATATGCGGCGTCTCCAATTCAATGGTGCATGGGGAGTCATCTTAACTCCTGGTGGGCTGAAGTTCATGCTGCTGGAAGAACTGTTTACTGCCTGGGTGCGTTATATCTATCTGGTGGTAGGGATGGAGAATGCGCTGGAAAATGACTATGATTTTGCGCATCTCTCTTCCACCGCCGGTGAAGATCCTGATGAGTTGACCCCGTTCAAGTCGCAATTTCTGATTGAGGCTCATCGTCGTTTTCTGGTGAGTTATCTGGATGGCTTGATTGATGAGGATCTTCAGACGCTCTGGGCGATGACCATCGGTTTCTGCGCGAAAGACCAGGATTTTCGCTGGCTCCAGACAGAGCTTGAGGCGCTCAAAGCGCGAGAGGCGTGGCGACTGGTTCGAAACTCGATTCCTTTTCTGAAACAGCAGTTGTTTGGGCTGAATGAGCGCGGCGACACGCAGGCGAGAGCCGCAACCCACGCGAGGATTCGTGCCGTGTGCGAGCTGTTCAAAGCCGAGGATAAACGGGTCTTGTATGAAATGAAAATTGCCTTGCGCGAGGGCATCCTGGCCTTTGAGCACCACGAGTCAGAGGTGATCAACCAGGCCAGCGGACAATTAATGATGGCTCTTCAACAGATAGTAAAGGTGGTAGGGGAGTATTATCAGAGATTGGCAGAATCTAGCTCTTCGCTAGGGGTTGCACTCGAATTACTCCCTGGTGAACTGGGCGAAGAGGCCATCCCAGAGGATCGCGGTCTTCCAGGTCATGGGGGAAAAATTTGATGGAGGAGATACCTGGCGCGTACAATGCATATATAGAGCCGTACCTCTGCCTCTAGCGACGCGAGAGGAGGGCAGATGTCCCCAACCCTGGACATTCGACTGCTCGGTGAGTTCAGCCTGCAAGACGGAGACCAGCCGATCACCAATCTCAACACCCCACGCTTGCAATCCTTGCTCGCCTATCTCGTGCTACATCGGGATGTGCCTCAACCACGCCACCACCTGGCTTTCCTCTTCTGGCCTGACACCACCGAGGCACAGGCGCGGAATAATTTGCGCCAACTGGTGCATCAGTTGCGTCAGGTGCTTCCGGCTGCCGGGCACTTCCTCGCTACCGATATGCACCTGTTGCACTGGCGCCCCACTATACCGATTAGCCTGGATGTGGCTTCATTTGAGCAGGCGCTTCAGCAGGCCGACGAGGCCGCGCAACAACATAATCAGCCTGCCCAGCGAGCGGCTTTGGAGCAAGCGGACAGACTATACCGAGGAGAACTCCTACCCAGTTGCTACGATGAATGGATATTGCCTGAGCGGGAGCGGCTGCGTCAGAGCCACATGCAGGCACTCGAACAACTCCTGCGCCTCATTGAACGGCAAGGAAACTACGCCACTGCCATCAAGTATGCCCAGCGTTTGCTCCAACTCGATCCCCTCTCTGAAGATTGCTATCGCCATCTGATGCGCCTGCATGCGCTGAATAATGACCGCGCCAGCGCGTTGCGCGTATATCATACATGTGCTACCATCTTGCAGCGCGAATTGGGCGTCGAACCAGATTCGGCGACCCAAGAAGCCTACGAGCATCTCTTGCATCAAGGGGTGTCAACTCTGCGAGCCAAAGCAGTGCAACCGGCATTCGCTGCGACACCAGCCCTGATCGGGCGTCAGCGTGAGTGGGAACGCTTGCAACATGCCTGGCGCCGCGCTGCCGAAGAGGGGCCGCATTTCGTGCTGGTGACAGGGGAAGCGGGCATCGGCAAGTCACGGCTGGCTGAAGAGTTTCTGGAGTGGGCGAACCAGCAGGGCGCCGTCACTGCCAGGACACGCTCCTATGCCGCTGAGGGGCAACTTTCGCTGGCGCCAGTGACGGATTGGCTGCGCAGCGATGGGCTGCGAACACAGCTTGGACAGCTCGACACCGTCTGGCTCACCGAGGTTGCGCGCATCCTGCCAGAACTATTCGCCGAACGGCCAGAAATCCCCAACTACAAGCCGATGACTGAGTATGGTCAGCGCCAACGCTTCTTTGAGGCACTGGCTCGCGCTGTTCTGGTCGCTCCACAACCATTATTCTTACTGATCGATGACTTGCACTGGTGCGATCAGGAAACGCTTGAATGGCTGCATTTTCTGCTGCGCTTCGACCCCCTGACGCGACTGATCGTAGTCGGCTGTGCCCGCGCAGAAGAACTCCCAGCACAGCATCCGCTGCACACGCTGCTGCTGCACCTGCACACCACCACCGGGGTGACAGAAATTGCGCTCCAGCCGCTGGATGCAGCGGAAACCGCGCGACTGGCCGCGCAGGTAACGAACCGTGAGTGGGGTGTAAACGCGCTCATGCGCTTGTATCATGAGACTGGAGGCTATCCGCTGTTCGTAGTCGAAACCGTGCGAGCCGGTTTAGACCGAGCGCCAGCGGACGCGCACGAGTCCGAACCCTCGTATCGTGATCTGCCTGGCGAAGAGGAGCAGGCCATGCCGCCACGTGTCCAGGCAGTGCTGGCGAGCCGCTTGCTGCAACTGTCGGCTCCTGCTCATGAGTTGGTTGGGCTTGCCGCAACCATTGGCCGCGAGTTCACCATTGACCTTTTGATTGCCTCCGGGAACATGGATATGGACAGCGCAGTGGGCGCACTGGATGAACTCTGGCAGAAACGCATTGTGCGCGAACATGGCGCCAACTGCTATGACTTCACACACGATAAGCTGCGCGAGGTGGCCTATACACAGATCAGTGTGCCACAGCGCCGTCTGCTCCACCGCCGCGTCGCGCAAGCACTGGAGGCGATGTCGTCGGAGGATCTCGATGTGGTCAGCGGCCAACTGGCGTGGCATTACGAGCGCGCTGGCCTGATTGAACAAGCGCTCCCATGCTATCAGCGTGCGGCAATCGTGGCACAGCGGGTGTATGCAAATGAAGATGCCATCGGTCTGCTTTCTCGAAGTCTGAAGCTGCTGAAGCAGCTTCCTACCGGGGCGAAACGCGACAGGCAGGAACTCAATCTCCAACTGGCCCTGGCGCCACTTTACCGCGTGACTAAAGGCTGGGCGGCGCCGGAGTTGGGCCGCGTCCTTGATCGCAACCTGGCACTGTGCGATACCGTTGGTGACAATGCCCAGCGGGCTGAGGCGCTCTATGGCTTGCAATCGTTATATGTCGTACAGGCCAGGCTCGAAAAAGCACAGAGTGTCTCTGAGGAGTTGCAAACACTCTATGAGCACGCCCCCGGTATGGCGCCGCCGCTGTTTTCTGGAATGATGCTAGCTGGTGCGCTGCTGCATCTGGGAAGGATCACTGACGCAAACGAGCGATTTACGCAGATCATCGCAGCGCCTGATCCGGATCAACTTCTCCATCTCCAGGAGTCGCAGGGGGTGAACTACGCAGCGCACGCGAGGGCGTGGCAATCTCACGCGCTTTGGTGCCTGGGTTACCCGCAGCAGGCTCTTGATCGTGGGCTTGAGGCGATCAGGCTGGTGCAGCACCTGGGGCAGCCTTTCAATCACGCGCTCGTGTCAGCCTATCTGGCGTTGCTCCAGCAATTGCGCGCTGATGAGGCCACCGCCAGAGAGAGCGCCGAGGAGGCGCTGGCACTTACCAGCATGTATCAGGCGCCCTATTATCGCGCCTGGGCTGCTATCCTGGTCAGCTACGCGCTGGCGCTGGAACAACCCGATGAGCAACGTATTGGACGCCTGCGGGCATCTATTATCGAATTCACAGGCTCAAGCGCCCGCTTGCGCCTGCCATATTACCTCTGCCTGCTTGCGCAGGTGTGTGCGAAAGCCGGGCGTGTAGAGGAGGGGCTGGCCGTCATCGCTGAGGCGTTGGCCGAAGCGCGCAGCCACAACGAGCGCTGGTGGAATGCAGAGGCGCATCGTCTGCGTGGCGAGTTGCTCCTCGCGCAGGGCGCAGAAGCGGAAGATGTCGAAGCAGCCCTGCTGCGCGCCATCGAGATCGCACAATCACAGCGAGCCAAATCGTTGGAGCTGCGTGCAACCATGAGTCTGGCACAGGTATGGGCGGCCCAGGATCGAGCAGATGAGGCGAAACGTCGGCTCAGTGACGTGTATGACTGCTTCACAGAAGGGTTGGATACACCCGATCTGCAAGCGGCCAGGAACGTTCTTGCGCGTTTGTAGCCCCTGTGCATTCGTATTCTGCTGAATTAACGCTTTGCTAACGCGCCCCAGGCTAAAACCAGTTAAACATCCCTCCTTCTTTTTCTTCACCAAACGCTTTGCTAACGCTGTCCCTGCTATCCTGGCTGTAGGATCGAAAGATGCGAGTGAGGTCGGCAGTTTCCCATCTCTCATCTGATACCCGGCGAAAGGGTATTTTCCTCAGACAGCATGGACAAGGAGAAAGGAATGATAAAAGACCAAAACCCTACCGTCACTTTGGAAGAATCAGCAGTTCAGGGGCTTGCATCACGCTTGCGTGGCTCATTGCTGCGCCCCGGCGATGCCAACTATGAGCAGGCTCGTCGGGTCTACAACGCGATGATCGACAAACATCCTGCGCTCATTGCCTGCTGCGTAGATGTCGCCGATGTGATTGCTGCTGTCAACTTCGCGCGCGAGCAGAAGCTGACGCTGGCAGTGCGCGGCGGCGGACACAACGGCCCTGGCCTGGGCGTCTGTGATGATGGCCTGGTGATCGATCTGTCGGGCATGAAAGGGGTTCACGTTGATCCCGTTGCGCGCACTGCACGCGTTGCAGGGGGCTGCACCTGGGGCGAGGTAGATCACGCTACACATCCCTTCGGGCTAGCGACGCCAAGCGGCTTCATTTCGACGACCGGCGTTGGTGGGCTGACATTGGGTGGAGGCATTGGCTACCTTGCGCGAACTTTTGGCTTGACCATTGACAATCTGCTGAGTGTAGATGTGGTGCTGGCTGATGGCAGCTTCGTCACTGCCAACGCCAAAGAGCATGACGACCTGTTCTGGGCGGTGCGCGGCGGTGGTGGCAATTTCGGTGTGGTCACATCCTTCTTGTTCCAACTCCATCCGATCAGCATAGTCTATAGCGGGCCGATGCTCTGGCCGTTAGAGCAGGCGGCAGAGGTCATGAAGGTCTGGCGTTCCTTTATCCTGGACGCTCCCGACGAGATCAACGGCTGGTTTGCATTTATCACCGTGCCACCCGCGCCGCCCTTTCCAGAGCAGTTTCACCTCCAGAAGATGTGCGCCATCGTCTGGTGCGACAGTGGACCGCTGGAGCAGGCCGAGGAGCGCTTCAAACCAATTCGCACGCATGTGCCACCAGTAGTAGATTTCGTCGGACCGCACCCCTGGCCGGTCCTCCAAAGTCTCTTTGACGCTTTGTATCCCCCTGGCTTGCAGTGGTACTGGAAGGCCGATTTCTTCAAGGATCTGAATGACAAGGCCATCGATCTGCATGTGAAGTATGCTCCGCAACTGCCGACGATGCACTCGACCGCACATATCTATCCAATCAACGGAGCAGCACATCGAACCGGCGCGAGTGAGACTGCCTTCAGCTTCCGTGATGCTAATTTTGCGGAGGTGATTGTTGGAGTAGACCCTGACCCGGCCAACAACCCGCGCATGATCCAATGGGCCAGGGACTATTGGATGGCTCTGCATCCTTATTCGGCTGGTGGAGCCTATATCAATATGATGATGGATGAGGGCGGCGATCAGGTGAAGGCGGCGTATCGCGACAACTATGCCAGGCTAGCGCAGATCAAAGCGAAATATGACCCGCGCAATCTGTTCCATGTGAATCAGAACATCCAACCAGCCAGGTGATGAGAAGGAAGAGACGCGCAGATAAGTCGAATCTGCGCTCTACAGACAAAACCTGCTAGCGACTTGCCTGAAGCACTTGAGGAGAACAAGGAGTGCGCTGTTTCATCAGCTGCGCACTCCTTTGTCAGCGTATCTATGAGCAGCCGCTGCCCTGCTCCAGCGCCAGCAGCCAACGCTTGATCTCGATTCCGCCCCCATAGCCCGTCAGGCTCCCATTCGCGCCGATCAGACGATGGCAGGGGATAATTACGGGCAGGGGATTGGCGCCATTGGCTGCCCCGACTGCTCGCGCTGACGCGGGTCGTCCGATGGAGTGGGCAATCTCTCCATAGGAACGGGTAGCGCCGTAGGGTACAGCGGCAACCGTGTCCCAGACCAGGCGTTGAAAGGATGTCCCGCGTGGATCAAGTGGGACGCTGAAGGACCGACAAGCGCCAGCAAAATAGGCGGTAAGCTGCGCCAGCGCCGTCTCATGCGCCGTTTCGTCCTCAAGAATTGTTATCGGCCCCAACAAACGCCGGAGGTATGCCTCGGCTACGCTGCGCGGCTCGTTGGGCAGCGCGAGCTTCACCAGGCCATGTCCGGCGCTGAAAAGTTGCAGCAGACCAATCGGTGTCTGGAGAGACGCATAGCAAACTATTATCCCTGATTCCGCAGGCATATACTGCTCGGCGCTCCTCCGATGATTCAGAACGGTTCTGGTCATGGCGTTTGCTCCATTTCTGGATCATGGCGCCTACTCATCTCATCAGCCAGGCTTGACCACTGGCTTTGCCTGGCGTCGGTAAAAGAGCCGGGGCAGCAGCTTTGGCGATACGTATCTGCCCCGGCCTGGTCTTTGCCCGCTGCCTTCTCTAGCGGGTAGCAGCGGCAAAGCGCTCTTCGACAACCTTCCAATCCAGATTTTCCAAGAATACCTTGATGTACGTCTGGCGGTCTTGCTTGAAGTCCAGATAATAGGCATGCTCGTACATGTCGAGGGCGATCAGCGGCGCGGCGTTCCAAACGGGGTACAGGTTATTGGTGTCGCCCACATGATTAAAGAGATACTGCCCGTCACGATCCCAGGCGAACCAGGCCCAGCCGCGTGATGAAAGGGCGGTGCAGATCATATCTACCGCCCACTCATCGAACGAGCCAAACTGTTGCTCGATCTGGTCGGCAAGTTCGCCGGAGGGCTTGCCGCCTTTGCCTCCAAGCTGCTGAAAATATAATTCGTGGTTGCGCACACCGCCCAGCGCAAAGGTCAGTTCGACTTTGAGGACACGTAAGGGACTGTAGGTGGAGCTGGAATGCTCTGGCAGCCGCTTCACCTGGTTGAGAACGGTCACGATGTCGTTGTGGCGCGTGATGAAGTGTTCATAGATGGCCTGATGCTCGCTCATGGTGTCTTCAGAGAAGCCATCCATTTCGAAGAGTTTGTTACTCAGTTGGATCGGTTCGCGCAAGGGTAAAGTCGTCGGCATACTGTTTGCTTCTCCTCTAAACGAAGTGTCAGTTAACGGGCGAGGCGGAAGCTGACCGATGAGATTATCAGGAACAGAACCTATGCTTGTCAAGGTTTTTATAATAGAGATACGATGCCGGGTATGCAATGGCGCAAGTCGTGCGTACAGCCGATACAGCGGTAGGAAGACTGTTCTTCCTGAAGACGGCTGAAGGCAGAAGGAAAACGCTTGAAAAGAAAACGGATAAGCGGATGACGCTGGCCTATCTTGACTGTTTTTCGGGCATGAGCGGGGATATGTTTCTGGGCGCGCTGCTGGATGCAGGCTTATCGTTCGAGCGTTTGCAAGCAGGGCTGGCCGCGCTGCGCCTGGAGGGGTATCGGTTGGTCCTGGAACCCTACGCCGACAAGGGTATTCACGGCAAGCGATTTTCTGTTCAGCCGCTGGAAACCCCTCAGCCGGAGCGGCATCTCAGCGAGATTCGGCAGATTATTACGGCCAGCCAACTGCCCCAGGCCGTTCAGCAGCACGCGCTGGCAATATTCCAGGCGTTGGGCGAGGCTGAGGCGCAGGTACATGGGGTCTCGGTGGAGAGCGTTCATTTCCATGAGGTGGGCGCTGTGGATGCCCTGGTGGATATTGTCGGCGCGGCCATCGGATTGCACGAGCTTGGCGTTGAACATGTCTACGCTTCTCCACTGCCGCTGACGACGGGCCAGGTGGAAACGTCGCATGGCCTCTTGCCTGTTCCCGCGCCTGCCACGCTTGAACTCTTGCGCCAGGTCGGCGCGCCCTGGACGCCGCGCGCAGCCGAAGGCGAACTCGTGACGCCTACTGCTGCCGCGATTCTGGCAACCTACGCGCGCTTTGAGACGCCTGCGATGGTCATCCGCCAGGTGGGCTATGGCTTTGGCCGCAAGCGGCTGCCCTGGGCGAACTGCCTGCGGCTCTGCCTGGGCGAGCCTGTGGAGGCGAGAGAGGTTGAAACAGATGAGGTGATGATCATTGAAACCAATCTGGATAACCTGAGCGGTGAGGTGCTGGGCGCCCTCATGGATCGTCTCTTTCAGGCGGGCGCGCTCGATGTGACCTATACGCCTATGCAGATGAAGAAAAATCGCCCGGCAACACAGATCAGCGTCATCGCGCCGCTTGATCTGGCTGAGGTGCTGTCGCTGCTGCTGCTGCGTGAGACGACGACGCTGGGCGTGCGGCTGAGCCGATGGCAGCGCCTGAAAGCGGAGCGCCGCCAGGAGGTTGTGGAGACGCCGCTGGGGCCAGTACAGGTGAAGCTGAAATTGCTCGAAGGGCGCGCGGTGAGTGTCGCGCCAGAGTATGATGAGTGCCGTCGGCTGGCCGAGGCGGCTGCGCTTCCGCTGCGCGAAGTCTATGAGCGGCTCGACCTGTTTTTGCGCGATCATTATGCGCTCAAAAAAGAGAGACCTTCCGGGGGCTGAATGATGGCTGGCAATATGCGATGAATGAAGAAGCGTTTACGCACAGCCCTTCTATACGAGTAAGAAGAAGGCATCTGCAAGGGTCGTCGGAAGCGTACCTATGGGTGGCGTCTCAGGTGCTTGTGGCGCGTGACGACCCGCCCTATAATGATGGTATCGCTACCCACTAGCGGCTCTGCTGGTCGTAGGGCTGTATCACACGGAATAATCCGAAGGAGCGTCATCTTGGAAGAGCCAATCCCAATGAAACGAATTCTGGATACCATTGACGAGCCAGCGCAGTTGAGAAAACTGACTCTTCCGCAGTTGGAGCAACTGGCGGCGGAGATTCGGCGTGAGATCATCGAAACTGTCTCGGTGCGTGGCGGCCACCTGGCCCCGAACCTGGGGGCAGTCGAGTTGACCCTGGCGCTGCATATCGCCTTTGATACCCCTACAGATCAACTCGTCTGGGATATAGGACATCAGGCATATGTGCATAAGCTGGTCACGGGTCGGCGGGATCGCTTTCACACGATTCGCCAGTTCGAGGGTCTTTCAGGCTATTTGCGCCGTGACGAGAGCATCTATGATGTCTTTGGTGCCAGCCATGCCAGCACCTCACTCTCGGCAGCGTTGGGGGTAGCTGTGGGTCGCGATCTGCGCGGCGAAGATTTCAAGGTAGTGGCGGTGATTGGTGATGGCGCATTAACGGGCGGCATGGCGCTGGAGGCGATTAATAACGCGGGTACGCTCAAGAAAAACGTGATCTTTGTCTTAAACGATAATGACAAATCGATCTCTGAAAATGTCGGGGCCATCCATAAATATCTAGGTAAGGTGCGCTCCGATCCACGCTATCGCAAGCTGCGCGGTGCGGCCAGGCAATCGCTGGCGAATCTCCCGATGGTGGGTGATCTGGCGGTGGAGATGGCCGGGCGCGCTGATCGCAGCATGAAAGAGTTCTGGCTGCCCAGCAAGAGCGGTGTCATCTTTGCTGAGCTTGGCCTGACGTTCCTTGGCCCGTTTGATGGTCATGATATTCCGCTGATGGTTGAGGTATTTCGGCGGGCGAAGGATCTCGAAGGGCCGGTTATGATTCAGGTCATCACCCAAAAGGGCAAAGGTTGGGAACACTCCGAGGCCGACTCCACGAAATGGCATGGGCCGGGCGCGTATGATTATAAAACCGGCGCCATCAAAAAGAATCCCGCTGATCCGCCGAGTTATACGGATGTCTTTGCCAGGACGCTGGTCGAACTGGCCGAGAAAGACCCCACTGTGGTGGGTATTACAGCGGCTATGGGCGATGGCACCGGCCTTAAAAAGCTGCGCGAGCGCTTCCCTGATCGTTATTTTGATGTAGGCATTGCTGAGCAGCATGCGGTGACGTTCGCCGCTGGCCTTGCCGTCAGCGGCGCGCGGCCTGTTGCGGCAATCTATTCTACGTTCCTCCAGCGGGCCTACGATCAGGTTGTCCACGATGTCTGCGTCCAGAACCTGCATGTGACTTTCTGCCTGGACCGCGCCGGTATCGTTGGTGAGGATGGGCAAACCCAACATGGCGTCTTCGATATTGGCTATCTGCGGCCACTGCCCCATATGAAGTTGATGGCCCCCAGGGATGAAAACGAACTGCGCCATATGCTCTATACTGCGCTCTATCTCGATGGGCCAGTAGCTCTGCGCTACCCACGCGGCAAGGCGTTGGGCGTGCCAATGGATGCTGAACTGCGCAAGCTGGAGGTGGGCAAGGCCGAATTGCTGACGCCAGAGGAAGAGGTCGATCAGGCCGATGCGGCGGTGCTGGCGTATGGCAATATGGTGGCTGCGGCGGTGCAGGCCGCGGCGGAACTGGCAGAAGAAGGCATCCGGCTGGCAGTGGTCAATGCGCGCTGGGCAAAACCGCTGGATGAGGAGTTGATTCTGCGCCTGGCGCGTACCTGTGGCCGCATCATTACTGTTGAAGATCATATGATCGCTGGCGGCTTTGGCAGCGCGGTGCTGGAGTTGCTGGCGCGCAAGGGTCTGCAAACAGTTCCACTCCGCATAATTGGCCTGCCTGATCGCTTTGTGGAGCATGGTGCGCCCGCCATTCTTCACGAACTCTATGGCCTCTCCTCCGGGCATATCAAAGAGGTAGCCCACGACCTGATCGGCGCTGACACGAAAGCGCGTCGGGCCAAACGAGTCAGAGGATAAGGGATGCGCGAAGATAGCAGGCGATCACCAAACTGTTCGGTGATCGCCTGCTATCTTCGCGCTGTTTGGGAGTACCTGATTTACTGGGCTGGTTTGCTCTCCGCCCCTTCGCCAGATGGAGCTTCTGGAGGCTGAGCGTCTTCGCTGAGTGTGCTGTCAACGACCTCCGCTTCTCCCAGTGCTGGCTGCCTGGGGTGTGCCAGACGGCTGGCCCTGGTTGCGGGGATGAATGTGGCGTAAGCGAGGACGGTGAAGGCCCCAAACACAATGAGTAAGCCGGCGATCAGCGCGTCAATGGGTTGACCCAGGACGAGAAAGAGCGAAACCAGGCCGATGAGCAGAATGGGCGCGATGATGAGATCGTAGCGAATGAGCAGTGTCTGTCGCTTTGCCTGGCGCAGTTCGGTTCTTCGTTCTTGCTGGCGCGCCCGAATCTCCAGGCGGCGCGCTTCGCGCCGTTCGTCGCGGCGGGCAAGCGATGGATCGCGTGGTTTGGGCACTGGCGGCGCTGAGGCTTTGGCAGCTGCTGGTTCCGATTTCGGGGGCGGCTGGCTCGCTATCCTTGCTGGCGTCTGAGCGGTTTTTCCGCTGCTCCGAGCCGGGCGCTGGGGTTGAGGCTTTGGCGCGGCAGGCGCGCTTTTCGATGCCGCCGCCTGGCCTTTTGGCGCTGCCTGGCGCTGGCTGGGAGCTGGCTTCTTCTCCTTCTCCGCCCGCTGGTTGATTGGTGTACTCATCGGTCTTCTCTATCTCCTTGATCCCCTCTGACGCTACCCTCTGGCATCATCGAATTACAAGGCCGCGCGCCGGAGGCAGCGGTTGATGCATCTCTTGAGAGACTGGTGTAGTGTTCACCCAAGTATATGCCCGGTTCGTCGGAGGCGTCAAACGCAGCAGCCAATTATTCCTGGTTGCTTATAGCTGCTGATCCCGCGCTGCGCCAATTGGGGCTGTCGCTGTAGGTATTTCCAGCAAGTCCAGTACCTCCCGTAGATCGCGGATAAGGACGCAATCAACCTCTTCTGCCCGCAGCTTGCCAGGACGATCAATCAGGATGGGAGTGATGCCCACGGTGCGCGCCCCCAATACATCGTGAATATACGAGTCGCCAATATGGATGGCGTAATCAGGGATGGCGCTCGCGCGCTGAAGCGCCAGATCATAGAGGCCCGCTTCTGGCTTGGAGTAGCGCGAGACGGCTGAGATAACCAAGCAGTCGAAATAGCGCGGCAGGTTAAGACTGGAAATGATCGGGGCCAGGTTCACGCCCCAATCGGAGATGATGCCCAGCGTGAACCCTCTCCCTTCAAGCGCCTGGAGGGTGGGCAGCGCGTCGGGATAGAGTTCCCAATGGGTGTGCTGGTCGAATTCCCTGATGATCTCCTCAGCGCATCGTTCCAGCAAAGCCTCGTTCTCCTCAGCAATAAACGGACGCAGGAACATTTTGTAATAGCCACGCCAGAAGAGCGAAATAGCCTCTTCACTGGCCCAGGTGCGTGGATTCGCTCTGGCGGCTTTCAGAAAGTAGGCGTTGGCTTCGGGAAGTTGTTGAGAGAGTTGCTCGCTATCCAGATGGACGCCTTCCCGCTGGCACACGTCCTGGCACGTCTCGATGAGAGAAAGAGATGGCCGCAGAAGGGTAAAGCCCGCGTCAAAAAAGATGGTGCGGATGGCCTGTGGCGCTTCAAGTTTCATCATACCTATGTTGAGCCTTTACGAGACGCTCGTACCCGCCGTAGAACTGGCGCGGATGCTTTCTGACAGATACAGGCTTTACGAGCGTGAGCGGTGAAAATACACGACAGTCCAGTGGCCGATGTCCTGAAAGCCGATCTTCTTATAGACATGCGCGGCGGGCGCGTTATCTTCGAGATAAAAGAGATACGGGCAGCGCCCTTCTGCCAGGAGCTCGGCGCTAAGGGCCGCAACCACCGCTGTACTGTAGCCCTGTTTGCGCTCATCAGGTAAGGTCCAGACGCCTCCGATCATGGCCGCGTTATAGCTTTCCGCGCTGGTGGAGGCTCCCGCGACCAGACGCCCGCTCACCTCGGCAACATAGCTGCGCAGGGCATACACTCGTTCGGTCATTGACTGGCGCACCTGGGCGCTTGACGCCTGCTCAAAACCGGCTGCGCCAGTATAGAGGGTGGTAAGCGCCTGGATGTCGTCGGGGGTTGCCCTGCGGATGCCGACCTTAGCGGTTGGCTCAGGCCGGCGCCCCTGGAAACGCTCACCTGAGAGCTGTGCGAAAAAATGCGCCTCGCTGCGAACAATAGGAAGCCGCCAAAGGTGTGGCAGCGCGCTGCTGATGGTTTCGCGCGGCCCCATGATAAAGTTCAGCCGCTGGTGGAGCGCAATGTCCATGATGGGGCGCAAGGCGGATGAATCTGTGGTATAGATACCGGCGCGCTGGCCGACCATCATCAGGACGGTGACGAGCCGGTGATCTTGAAAGGCGCCCCAGAAGTGGATAAAGGGGTCGCTCAGCCCGAAGCGTTCAAGGTTGCTGCTCAGGAACACCGTCGCCCCTGGCTCAGCCGCCAGCAGTTGGCGCAGTTCTGCGTAATGCCCTTCGTGTAGCCGCCGCGTATAGGTTTCTGGACGCCGCCGGATGTCTGTTGTCACGCCCAGACTCCCACAGAGGGATGTGCTGGCAAGGCTGCTGGTGTAGCTTCCACTGGCGCAGGCCCCTCCTCTCTTCTACCCTCTGGATGTTCCTGAAGCCATGCTATCATCCTCATCGCTGGCAATGAGGGCATCAATGATGGGGTCAATTGCTCCCTCAAGGACGCGCGGCAGGTTATGCAGGCTCAGGTTAATACGATGGTCGGTGACTCGATCCTGGGGAAAATTGTAAGTGCGAATTTTCTCGCTTCGGTCTCCAGTCTGCACCTGCGAGCGCCGCGCCGCGCCAAGTTCGGCGGCCCGTTTTTGCTGCTCCAGATCCCAGAGCCGCGCGCGCAGGACGGCCATCGCTTTGTTCTTATTCTTCAATTGCGATTTTTCGTCCTGACAGGTGACGACGAGGCCGCTGGGAAAATGAGTGATGCGCACCGCAGAGTCGGTGGTGTTCACGCTCTGGCCGCCGTGTCCGGTGGAGCGATAGACATCAACGCGAATATCTTCGGGCTTGATCTCGACCTCAACGTCTTCGGCTTCGGGCAGAACGATTATTTTCGCGGTTGAGGTGTGGATGCGCCCGCTGGATTCCGTGACGGGGACGCGCTGAACGCGATGCGTGCCGCCTTCATATTTCAGACGCGAGTAAACGCCTTTGCCCCGCACCTCAAAGACCATTTCTTTGAAGCCGCCGATACCGCTTTCGTTGGAGTCCAGCACTTCAAGGTTCCAACGCTTATCCTCGGCGTAGCGGCTGTACATGCGGAAGAGATCGGCGGCAAAAAGTCCCGCCTCGTCTCCGCCAGCGCCTGCCTGGATAGTCACGATGACATTGCGCTCGTCCATCACATCCTTGGGGCGCAGCGCCACCTTGAGTTCTTCCAGGAGCCGCTCTTCCTGTCGGCGCAATCGGTCCAACTCTTCGCGGGCCAGGACGCGCAAGTCGTCATCCAGCCCATTCCCAAGCATCTCTTCCGTGTCATTGCGCTGGCGTACCGTTTCTTTCAGATCCCGATACTTTGCAACGAGAGGCTCCAGGTTGGCGTATTCGCGCCCATAGCGTTCGAGCAGATTCGGGTCGGCGATGACCTCGGGCTGGCCCATCAGGCTATTTAATTCTTCGTAGCGGGTTTCCAGGTTTGCCAGTCTATCAAATAGGGGATCGCTCAAAGAAACTTCCTCCGCGCACAAGGTCTCACGGGCGGTTCATGGGCGTTTCCCCTCTCCGCCAACCCTGTACTTTTACCAACGTTGATCTTATCACATTTTAGGGATGCTCGCCCGTATCACTTGCTGTGGGTACATCTGCTCTGCCGACAGGCGAATGCGCTACGTCGCGTGCCAGCAAGACCTGAGGGAACAAAGCAATGATCAGTCACAAGATGAATACGTCTGGTTAGCAATAAAGAGAGCCTCGCACCTGACGAGGCTCTCTTGCTTGTATAGCTGCTCGTGTCTCCATTACTTCCTGGATTCGGAAGGGTGGATAGCCTGGAGGCGACGGGCGGATTCGAACCGCCGATAGGGGTTTTGCAGACCCCCTAGTGCCTCCTGCCTGTCGGCACGTCATGCCGGACCTGCTCAGAGCAGTCCCAGCATCGCCTTAACCACCTGACACAGCATGCAAGCGCATCAACATTTTTCGCCGTAGACCCCTGCCGAACACCCGATATTCCCTTGCCCAAACAGAGCCTACAGATAGATTTTACCACACATTGCTCGCTCGTGTCAATCGGATAAAGCAGCCCCAGACCCCGCCATTCCTAATCTGGTTCGTGTGGCCGATGATCAGGCATGGTGTTGAGGGAGTTTGCGATCTTGCTCAACCAGGCATGGTGTGCTGCTCTCAAGATGATGAAGGGTTGCACATTCCCTTCAGAGTGTGGGGTTAGAGAAGAACATCGCTCTGTGGGAACAAGCACGAAGATCATGGCCGTGTACCAGGGAGATGATGGGTGGAGATGGCGGGTGAGGTCAGCATAGCATCTCATGTGTCCGGCAAGGCGGGGAGAGGCATAGAGTGCTTCACTTTCTATAAAAGGAGGTCCTTTGCTTCGTATCAAACGAAGAGGTGAGTGTCAGAGAGTACCAGCCGGACAAATTCGCTCCCCTTTTGAACTTTGCGCGATCCCAAAAAATCTACCGGGGGAGTAGAAGTTTGCGGACAAAAAAGGACCAGACAGACGCCCTTGTCTGACCGGCCTTCCACTCTTCCCTTTGGGCATGCTGTCGCTAGGACAAGAGACACATCTGGAGCCTTCGGCATAGTCCGCGTTGAAGATGGTCTACTCGTAAGCTTGTTCCCGTGACTTGAGCGATGTTTCTTGAAGTTCAGGCAACCAGCAAAGAAAGCCGTGCACACCAGTCTACCCAGTCTTGGCAACATGGCCGAAAGTTGCGCCGTAGCCAACAGGAAGTTGAACAATGTGTATGCCATCCCTGTTTGTCTCAAGGGGAGGTTGGCGGTATCTTCCAATCAACTCCCTGCCCGTTTAATCGGAGCTTCTACCAAGTTCAACACTGTTCGCTGAAGTTCGTAATAGCCCCAATATCACTCCTGCAACCAATCCATCAGATATTTGGCCTGATCGTAGACGGCCCATGCGCTTCGATAGGTCAGCCCCTTCCAGTTGAACTTTTCTTCTGTCTCTTTGGTCAAGATCGCTAACGCCCACTCCTCATTACTGGTATTGCCGTATTTATCCGTGAAGGGACCAAAGACGCGCACCGTCACAGAAGTTGGATGGAGACTGCTTGCATATAGGGCGTCCATGATGTCGTAGGTATCCCGTTGAATGACTCCGCGAGCAGTCAGCGCCCCAAGCTTTGTCTTTTTTTCTGTAATGTCAACCCGGTAGATGGTTCCATTTTGGGCAGCGCCAGTGATAACCCCTTGCAGATTATCAGAAGTACCGTCCGGCTTGTAGTGCGTCACGAGGTCAGTAATTTGGTGAACAAGGGTAGGCGTAGGTGTGGGTGTAAGGGCTTGGGCTGTCTCCGTTGCATTTATCTCGGCATCCAATGTATCGCTGCATGCCAGAAGAAACACGAGGGAAATAAGCGCGGCAAGCACCGCCACGATTTTCTTTCCCTTTGGCTGCTCGTTCCAAGGCTTCTGCTTCATCTTTCCCTCCATCTGCACATCAGTTTGATTGTGGCTTTCAAGCATTAAAACGCTTTTCTGTATGACTGGTAACAAGGCAAAAGAAAAGCAGAGTAGGCATCCGTACCTATCCTGTCCGGCCATCCTCAGAAGATGGGCATACCATCGTCTATTGGCTTCCCCTGCTTATCCTTCTCAATCAGTTTCATGATGTAAGCAAATGGAAACTTCAGCGGCTTCCCTTTTTCTGAGAAGTTCTCTGGGAGGTGGAGACGTGGGGCGACATGTGCCATAAAGTCTAGTAGCTTCTCCATCCTGTTATCGCAGGCATGCAGCAGCTTCTTTGCGTACAGGTTGGTGAGCGGATGGTTGTACCTGAAAAAGACACCCCAAGCCTGTTGTACCAAGCCCTTCTGCTTATTGCGCCATTTCTGCCCTTCTGTCCTAGGCGTGCCGTACCCAAGCCTTGCTACCTGCTCATCTACTTCCCTAAATACATCCGCTACGCCGTCTGCATAGCCTTGATAGTATTCTACCAATGCCCAATAGCTTTCCCTATCCTTCGCTATAGCAGTTCCTTGATTAAACCAGCCTGGGTCCGGTTCTGGGTATTCAAGCTCGGCAGCTTTCGCACCAGTATAACGATAAGATATGGGAGGGGAGGGAAAGAGAAGGGAAGGGATGGTACGTCTTTCATCCCGACTGGGTTCTTCTTTCCTTCCTTCAGGGAAGGGGTGCACCCCTTCCCCCTCCCCAGTTGCCGAACACCTGGAGGCAGATGGGGAGGTATCAGTCTGAGCAGGCAGAAATGCCTGCTCTTCTTCTTTCTTTCCTTCATCTGGGCAGGGCAGCACCCCTGCCCAATCTTTGATAACCAGGGTGTCTGCCGTATCCCCCGTAAGCAAGCCAGTCTGCCGTAGCTCTGATAGCGCCTTCACCCTTTCTATTGCGCCTAGCCCCGCCATTGTTGCAGCATCCTGCACTGTAACGCCGTGTTCTACATACGCATGGATGAGCCGCCGTGCATCCTCAGATAACTCTTTCAACCTTACACCTGTCCCTTTCTGTGCCGTTTGCGGCCTTAATAACGTCTCAATTGTCTGAACGCCTCCGCATATGCTTTGGCCTGTACCAATGCCTGCCCTGCTCGCCATTCGCCTAATGCTCTACTGGCTTGCCCGTCTGAATCATCAAACGTGTATGCTGTCCATCCACCGGGCAGCACCTTTACCAATTTTACGCCTGTCGCCAGCGCATAAGCAGCCGCCCATCTGTCGTAGAAATCAAGCATCTTTTCCAACCGCATTGCCTCCTTCCAAAAAGGCAACAGAAAAGCGCATGCCGCGCACGCGCCTTTCAAGTACGCTATTCAGGGCTAGGCATGCCCCGCCCTGGCCCTCAGTTATTCTTTTTGAGGGGACAAAAACCGGAAACCTGCCCCCATCTCCATCGTGTACACGGCAGAGGGTGGGGCTGTGGGGCCAGCCTCCAGCCCTTCCAGTACCTTCTATATCTGGGGCTATATCCCGAAAAGGGCAAAGTAAGCGCAGCAACTGGTTCCGCAGAGGGCACCGTATCCGCAACGGACCCTGTTACTGGTTCCTCAGAGGACACTGTACCAGGGAAGGGAACAGTACCGAATTTCGATACAGGACCAGGTTCGTTTTAAGATACACGCCCCTCTGAAGGGGCAGTCCCTCCTGGGAGCAGCTAGATTCTGCGCAGGGAGTCGCGCCTACTCACCCAAAATTTGGGGCAGTTACTCGCCCAATAATTGGGACTATCCCAAAAAATGGGACAGTGGCTATCCAGCCTAACTGGACAGGCGTTATATCTATCCCCCATCCGCTCTCCCCGTGTTCGGCCTTATCCAATCTTTCGAGCACCCTTCTGATTGGACGCTTGAATAATTGGCGAGTAACGCTGGCTGTTCGTATTTGACTTTGTAGCCCTTCGGCTCCTCAAAGCGCAGATAAAGTTGACACACTCAGTGCTGCATCAGCCACCTGACCAGGCCGAACACCTGATCGTCAGTCTTGATCCCTGCATTGCCCTCGATGAAATCCTCATCAAAGGCAACAAACTTCGCGTTGATCTCCGCCCTTGAGAGGTCGGGGAAGACCTGGCGCAACTGCTCCCATCTCCCCCTCCTCCACAGGAGAAAGATTGCCTTGATCGCTACGTCGTGGGGGGGCGCAGGATTTAGCAAAGTCTTCGAGCCATCATCTTTTATCTCAGATGGGGAAGTTGATTGCTCCTTTCCTTCTGCGGCTGTGTTCTGCTATACTGTCCTTGCTTGAACTTTTCCTCATGATGTCAGGTGGTAGGGAAGGAGGCCGAATCCATGACACCGGAAGCGAAAGCCCGTCAGAAGATTGATGGTATGCTCGCTCAGGCTGGGTGGGTAGTGCAGGATTTTGGGGCGCTGAATCTGGGTGCTGGAAGAGGGGTTGCCATTCGTGAGTTTCCGCTTTCAACCGGCCCAACCGATTATCTGCTCGTGGTAGATCGCCAGGCGGTAGGGGTGGTGGAGGCCAAGAAAGAAGGCGAGACGCTCACCGGGGTCGAGGTGCAGAGTACAAAGTATCGTGAAGGCCGTCCAGGTGCGCTCCCTGTCGCCTGCTTTCCGCTGCCCTTTGCTTATGAGACGACTGGAGTAGAAACCCGCTTCACCAATGGCTTGGACCCCGATCCACGCAGCCGCTCCGTCTTTGCTTTCCATCGGCCTGAGACGTTGGCTGAATGGCTGGCCCAGGCTCCCGAAGCCAGTGAGAACCAGATTATGCGAGCGCGTCTCCTTCGCCTGCCCCCACTTCCTCGCACCGGGCTGCGTGAATGCCAGGTGGAAGCGATCACCAATCTAGAGCGATCATTTTGGCAGAACCGGCCACGCGCGTTAGTGCAGATGGCGACGGGCAGCGGCAAGACCTACATGGCAGTCAGCAGTGTCTACCGGCTCATCAAATTCGGCGGGGCGCGGCGGGTGCTCTTCCTGGTAGATCGTTCCAATCTGGGACGACAAACGCTCAAGGAGTTTGAACAGTTTATTACGCCGGATGATGGGCGCAAGTTTACCGAACTGTATAATGTCCAACACCTGCAAAGTAACTCAATTGATCGGGTCGCACGGGTCTGCATCAGCACCATTCAGCGCCTCTACTCCATCCTCTCCGGCGAGCCAGAGTTTGATGCGTCCTTGGAAGAAGGCTCCCTCTTTGATCTGGATGCTACCCTTGCCTCCCAGCCCCCCAAGGAAGTGCTTTACAACCCCCAGGTGCCCATCGAGACGTTTGATGTGATTATTACCGATGAGTGCCATAGGAGCATCTACAACCTCTGGCGGGGCGTGCTGGAGTATTTTGATGCCTTCACCGTTGGCCTGACAGCCACGCCTAACAAGCAGACGTTTGGCTTCTTCAATAGCAATCTGGTCATGGAGTATGGGCACGAGCGGGCGGTGGCTGATGGCGTCAATGTCGATTATCAGGTCTATCGGATTCGCACGGCGATTACCGAGCGGGGTAGCACCATCGAGCAGGGCTACTACGTTGATAAGCGGGATAGGCTGACGCGAGCGAAACGCTGGGAACAGGTCGATGAGGAGATCAACTACGGGGCTAGTCAACTTGATCGGGATGTCGTCACCCCAGATCAGATTCGCACCGTCATCCGCGCCTACCGCGATGCCCTCTTTACCGACCTCTTCCCTGGCCGCAAGGAAGTGCCCAAGACGCTGATCTTCGCCAAGGATGATAGCCACGCTGATGACATTGTACAGATTGTACGCGAGGAGTTTGGCCGGGGCAACGACTTTGCCCAGAAGATCACCTACAAGACCACCGGCAGCAAGCCTGAAGACCTCATCGCCAGCTTCCGCAACAGCTTCTATCCGCGCATCGCCGTCACGGTGGATATGATCGCCACTGGCACCGATGTTAAGCCACTGGAAGTGCTGCTCTTTATGCGCTCAGTCAGGGGCAAGGGCTTCTTCGAACAGATGAAAGGGCGCGGCACCCGCACGATCTCGGACGATGACTTTCAAGCGGTCACGCCCGATGCGCGCAGCAAAGACCGTTTCGTGCTGGTGGATGCGGTTGGGGTGTGTGAGCGACTGAAGACGGATGAACCATCATTGGAACGCAAACGCTCGGTGCCGTTTGACAAGCTGCTGACCTCGGTGGCCTTGGGCAATCGTGATGAGGATACGCTGCTCTCGCTGGCCGGGCGGCTGGGACGGTTGGGGCGCAAAGCGACACTGGCGGATCAGAAGGAGATTATACAGCAGGCCGATGGGATGGAGATTCGTGACCTGGCCGAGGCGCTGATTGCTGCCTGTGACCCTGACCAACATCTGGAGATTGCGCGACAAGCCACCGGGCAAAAGGAGCCGGATGAACAGGCAATTCAGAAGGCAGCGAAGCTCCTTATGGCCGGGGTAGTAGCCCCGTTTGACAACCCAGCCTTACGCAAGCTCTTGATTGACATTCAGAAGCGCGACGAACAGACGATTGATGTGGTGAGCCAGGATACGCTGTTAGCAGCAGAGTGGGATGCCAGAGCGGAGGAGCAGGCTCGGCAGGCGGTGGGGAGCTTTCGGCAGTTCATTGAGGAGCATCGAGATGAGATTACGGCCCTCCAGGTACTCTACAACGGCCCACGCCATGCAACGCTCCGCCTGAAGGACATCAAGCAACTGGCCGCAGCCATTCAAGCGCCTCCGCTCGGATTGACGACCGACAAGCTCTGGCAGGCGTATCAACGGCTGGATGGGGCACGGGTGCAGGGCGTGGGGACGAGGCATCTGCTCACCGACCTGGTGGCGTTGGTGCGGTATGCGCTGGAGCGGGAGCACGATCAGGAGGCCAGGTTGGAGCCATATGCGGAGGTCATCCGCCGACGCTTTGCCATTTGGCTGGAGGAGCAGGAGCAGCGACGAGGGCAACCCTTCACCCCGGAGCAGCGGCAATGGTTGGAGTTGATGCGGGAGCATGTGGCGACCTCACTGACCATCGATCCGAGTGATTTCGATAACGTGCCCTTCAGCCAGCGGGGTGGGCTGGGCAAGGCATATCAAGTCTTTGGGCAGGAGTTTCCAGCAATGCTCCAAGACATCAATGAGAGGCTCGTGGCATGAGTGAGGAGAACAAACTACCACCAGGATGGTGTTGGACCGCCTTAGCAGATATAACTGTGCGCATTGGTGATGTAGACCATAAAATGCCTCGTGCAGTAGAGTCTGGAATACCTTACATCAGTACCAAGGATTTCTATGGAGACAACCAGATTGATTTCGAAGGCGCTAAACGCATCTCACCTGAAGACTACACAGCTCTAACCAGAAAGATCATACCGGAACAAGGTGATATTCTTCTTTCTCGATATGGAACTATCGGTGAGGTCAGGAAAGTCTCCACAGATGCTCCATTCCAGGCATCATACAGCATAGCCATTATAAAAACGCTTCACTTGCCTGAACTGGTTGATTATTTGCTCTATGCTCTTCGTTCAGCAGGTCTACAAGAGCAAATGCGGCGTCATATTCGTGCAAGTAGCCAGCCCGATTTAGGCTTAGAATATATTCGCCAACTTGAGATTTCTCTCGCCCCTCTTGCCGAGCATCAGCGCATCGTGGCCGCCATTGAGCAGCAGTTCACCCGACTGGATGCAGGTGTAGCGGCGCTCAAATCAGCACAGACCAGGCTCAAACGTTATCGGGCGGCAGTCCTCAAAGCAGCGGTAGAGGGGAAGCTGACGGAAGCCTGGCGGGCCGAGCATCCTGATACCGAACCTGCCTCCGTCTTGTTGCAGCGCATCCTGGCTGAGCGGCGTGCCCGGTGGGGAGTTGATATGCGAATGAAGGGCAAAGACCCGGCGAAGGTACGCTACGAGGAGTCTGCTGGGCCGGATACGACAGACCTGCCAGCGTTGCCGGAGGGATGGTGCTGGGCAAGTGTAGAGCAATTGACTAATGTTGTAGGCGGCGTCACCAAGGGTCGCAATCTGGCTGGCCGTTCTACGGTGGAATTGCCCTATCTGCGTGTTGCTAATGTTCAGAGGGGGTTCCTTGATCTAGAGATAATGAAGACCATTGAAGTCCCCACAGATGAAATTGATCGGTATTTGCTTCATGAGGGTGATGTAGTTCTGACTGAAGGTGGGGATGCTGATAAGCTAGGCCGCGCTGCACTTTGGCAAGGTCAAATCCAACCCTGTATCCACCAGAACCATATCTTTCGAGCACGGCTCATTGATCAGCGGATGCCACCCCAATGGTTAGTCACCTATGCGAATTCAGAGCAAGGGCAAGCCTATTTTCTCGAAGCTAGCAAACAAACAACCAATTTGGCCTCTATTAACCTGACTCAACTGCGCAATTGTCCAGTTCCACTGCCATCTCTTGTCGAGCAGGAACGGATCATAGCTGAGGTCGAACGCCGCCTCTCGGTGGTAAGCGAACTGGAGGCAACAGTCGAAGCCAACCTCAAACGCGCTGAACGGCTGCGGCAGAGCATTTTACGCGAGGCATTTGCTGGGCGGCTGGTACACCAAGACCCGAATGATGAGCCTGCGAGTGTGCTGCTGGAACGGATACGCCGAGAGCGAGCGACGAAGCAGAACAAGGAACGGGTGCCAGTGTTCATAGAGGCCAGACAGGTGGAGCGGGTGGCGGCAGAGCAGGTGAGCCTGTGGGACGAGGAATGAATCAGCGAGAAGGAGTACCCTTGAGATGAGCAACGCTTCCCAGGCGATAGTGCAACGCCTCTGGAATTACTGCAATCTGCTGCGGGACGATGGCATGTCCTACGGCGACTACGTAGAGCAACTGACTTACCTGCTGTTCCTCAAGATGGCCCACGAGCGCACCCAGCCGCCCTATCACCAGCCTTCGCGCATTCCAGCCGGGCACGATTGGCCCAGTCTACTCGCGCGGGATGGGGACGACCTGGAGACGCATTACCGGCATACCCTGGAAGAGTTGGGGAAACAACCAGGCATGCTCGGCCTGATCTTCCGCAAAGCCCAGAACAAGATTCAAGACCCGGCCAAGCTCCGTCGCCTCATCGTGGACCTGATTGATCGAGAAACCTGGATCACGCTGGATACCGATGTGAAGGGCGATGCCTACGAAGGGCTGCTCCAGAAGAATGCGGAAGACCTCAAGAGTGGGGCCGGGCAATACTTCACGCCGCGTGCGCTCATTCGGGCCACCGTCGATGCGATGCGCCCTGAACCCGATCAGCGTATCTGCGACCCGGCCTGCGGAACAGGTGGCTTTCTCCTGGCGGCTCACGACTACATCACCCATCACTATGAGCTAGACCGGGACCAGAAGCACTTCCTTCGCTACCAGGCGTTGCATGGCTGGGAGATTGTCGATAACACGGCGCGGCTCTGCCTGATGAATCTCTTCTTGCACGGCATCGGTGGCGATGAGGACGGCAGCGAGGTGCCCATTCGCGTGGCTGATAGCTTACGTGGCGACCCAGGCGACCGTTTTGATATGGTGCTGACCAATCCCCCGTTCGGGCGCAAGAGCAGCGTTACTTATGTCAACGAGGAAGGCAAGGAGGAACGCGAGGCTAGCGTGATCGTGCGGGATGATTTCACCGCCAGCACCAGCAACAAGCAACTCAACTTCCTCCAGCACGTCAAAACCCTGCTCAAGATCAACGGGCGTGCGGCGGTGGTGGTGCCAGATAATGTGCTCTTTGAAGGTGGGGCTGGGGAGACCGTCCGGCGCAAGCTGCTGCAAGAGTGTGAGGTGCATACCCTGCTGCGTCTCCCCACCGGCATCTTCTACGCGCAGGGCGTCAAGGCGAACGTGCTGTTCTTCGACAAGAAGCCTGCCAGCGCGACTCCCTGGACGAAGGAACTGTGGGTGTATGATCTGCGCACCAACCAGAATTTCACCCTCAAGACCAATCCGCTCACTCGTGCTCATCTCGATGATTTCGTGACCTGCTACCATCCAGAAAATCGCCATCAGCGCCAGGAGACGAAGCGATTCCACGTCTTCAGTTACGAAGAATTGCTCAAACGGGATAAGGTGAGTCTTGATCTGTTCTGGTTGCGCGATGAAAGCCTGGAGGGGGCTGATAGTCTGCCCTTGCCTAGTGTGCTTGCTGCCAGTATTGTGGAGGATTTGCAAGCGGCGCTGGAGCAATTCGCTGCGATAGCCGAGGAGTTGGGCAATGGGAGCCTAATTACCGGCGAATAACGATGCAATTCAGCCCTATCTCTGGGTCATTAACGAGGGATTGCCTGGCATTCTGATAAAGAAATTAACGAATCTGTTACTGCGGCTCGCGCCACTTTTCAAGCACTCTGAGGCACCCAGGATTGTGGAAATGAGGGGCATTTTCAGGGGGTGCGCTTTTGGACAGGAACGGGTTTGGTGTGGGGGACACGAAGAATTGGCGAGGTGAGTAATGAGCAACACAGACATCAACCTCAAAACGATTTTATCCCTCGTTGGCACGCTTGACGATTCCGCAGGAGAGCAGACCTCACGAGAACGCTTTCGCAAATACCTTGGAGAGAATATCAAGCAGATCGGCCAGGTTCGAGATTATATCGAAGAGTGCTTGCGAACATCAGGGGATCAATACAGCCGCGCTCTTCAAGACCTGGTGAATCACCTGGGGCAGTTGTTTGGGTTTACCGTCACCTTTGGGCGCTATCAGGGGGTCCAGGGGCAGATTGGCTTCGATGGCCTTTGGGTCTCCCCGACTGGTTTCCATATGGTGGTTGAGGTGAAGACAACCGAAGTGTACTCAGTCAAGACAGCAACGTTGTTAGGGTATATTGACGAACTCATTTCGGCCAAGCGGATTCCCGATTGGGAGCATGCCTTGGGTCTCTACGTCGTAGGACGGCCCGACCCGAAAGTCTCTCAACTGGAGAATGCCATTGTCGGCGAGAAGCGCACCCACCAGTTGCGGGTGATTTCTACTGATGCCCTGCTCTCACTCGCCGAGATGATGTCCCAATATGGAACGCACAAAGACTTCCTTGAAGTTGTTCGCCCTTCAGTTCCGAGGATTGACCCCATTGTCCAGTTAATGTCTCGCCTGCTGACGGGACCAAAGCCAGAAGAGATCACCGAACCAGAGGAGGCACCTGCGCCGCCCGTAGCACCAGCCCAGAAGAATGTTGTGTACTGGCTTACCCCTGTGACGGATGATGAGAAACAGACGGCTGAGGAAGTAATTCAGTCCCTGGTGGGTCAGGAGCATGTGTATGCCTTTGGGGACCGGACGCCTGGAAGAAAACATATCAAGCCAGGAGATTGGATTTGCTTCTACGCGACTGGCACTGGGGTCGTTGGACACGCACGAGTTGCCTCAGCGCCGGAATACAAACCTCATCCGAAGGTTCGTTCGCCAGAGAAATATCCTTGGGCGTTTCGCGTGGAGAATGTCAAGCTGTACCTGAAGCAACCTGTTGTCATTGATGCGGCCCTCAGAAGCAGCCTGGATGTCTTTCAAGGAAGAGACCCCAGCAGCCCTTGGGCATGGTTTGTTCAGGCAGCACGCAAGCTTAGCGAACGTGATTTTGCCCAATTAACAGGACAGCAAGAGAACACCAAGAATTAGCTGGATGTAGGTGGCCAGCCTTCAAACCCTAATAGACCGAAAAGCTCATTAAAACGATGTTCGCATTTGTTACAGAGATTGGAAAGTTCAGCGTATTCTATTGATGCGGAAGCCTGATATGCTCCTTTGCTCTCCACGATTTCCTGAAGGTTGTCGGCCACAATAGGGATGTCCAGCAAATCCTTGAGTAGATCATCCGATGGTGGAAAGAAAATAGAGGCATCGACCAGGATAGTCGCAAAGGGCCGCGTGTCGAAACGAACTTTGCCCTGATTATGGGCTACATACCTCATCTTCTCCATTTGGGCAAGGTACTGCGCAATCACCAGGCGAAGGAGCGTCACCTTACGACGGAGTTCTTCGGTATACAGCATTTGATCTCGCACCTCGTAGAATCCCATTTGTACCGCATGCCCGCCTTGCCCGCGCCTATAAAATGCGCCGGTTGACTCTACCATATGTGGCCGCCGCAGGCTTGTAGGGATATGAACGACAAAGATGCCCTTAGCTGGGTCGGAAAGTTTTATTGGGGCAGGGCTAGCCTCAAAGTAGACATCTGGCTGAATTGCTTGAATCTTCTCTCCAAACTGTTTGAGGAGGTCTTTCCCAAGAGGAAACCCAACAATCCGCTCATCAGGGGAGCGGACTTTTATGCTCCTGTCAAGTATCCCAAAGAGGATGTACCCACCACCTGCATTTGCCATTGAGCAAACTGTCCGACGGATTGATGGGATGTGGTCTGGGTCAGAGGTACGGGTTGCAGGTTGTAAGTAGGCTTTGTAGTCGAATCGCCCTGGTTCAAACTCGTGCTTCCTGACAACCTCCTTGACCGTATCAAGTGTCCACTCATCAACTCTTTCAGGTATTTCCACAGGTTTCTCACCTCCTCTCTCTTGCTGGTATCCTCGATTATAGCGTCCGACGGCGGTGCATCAGGTTGTGGTAGAGGCGGCTTTCAGGTCACGCAACAGGCGCTCAAAGGCTTTCTGGTAGGCGTCGTGATCTTTCCAGCGGGTGAAGTCCCCAATGTTGCGCATCCGACGAATATCCGCCGCCCATGCTGTGGGAGTGTTCATCACTGTGTAATCCAGCCGAATTGGAAAGAGCATCAGCCGTTTCTGCTGTCGCTCCTTTTCAAAGGCTGTTTCGACCTCTTTCTGGACCCAGGCGCTGGCAATGGAATGTTCGGAGAGGATGAGCAGCAATTTGTCGTGCAGGCGAATCGATTCGTCAATCCGTGTCCGTGTCTCGTCCCCTATCTTGAGGTCTTCCGGCGCGAACCAACAACGCACCCCCGCTCCTTGCAGGTCGTTATAGAGCCGCTTGGCGAACTCATCATCTTTGCTGGAGTAGCTGATGAACGCGGAGTAATAATCAATCGGCTTGCCCGTCAGCGAGCACATGTAGTCGATGAAGCTGTCGGGGACGCCAGTGCCACGCAGGAACACCTCTGGAATTTGGCCCTGCGAACGATAGATAGTGTCAATCCCAATCGTCGATGGTCCATCATGAATTACGGTTTCTAAATCCTGAGCTTGGGTGAGGTCTACATCTCCAAAGATCACGTAACTCATAATGGCTTCCTGCCATTTGGTTTGGCTCAGGTCAGATCGGGTAAAGCGAGTTCCAGTCAATATGGCTCTGCTTAAGTTTGCCGCTTTCAGACCTGTTCCTGTGACAGCGGTCTCGGTCAGATTAACATGGCTCAAATCAGCGTCGGTTAAGTCTGTTCTCCACAGATCAGCTACGCCCAAGTTAGCCCCGCTCAGGTTCGCCCCACTCAGGTTTGTCTGAGCCAGCCAGGCTCCTCTCAAGTCAGCCCCGCTCAGGTCAGCCCCGCTCAGGTTTGGGTATCTTTTGGGAATTTCTCGCCATTTATTCCAGACCTCTACTCCTTGTTTGATAATAGCCAAATGCTCCTCGTTTGCCATGTGCGCCTCCTCTCACCATCAGCATACAGCCGGTGTCAAGCCTGGGGTATGTCGTCATCAAACGTGGAAAAAAACGCGCCTGCTTACTGAAGAGAGTTCCTGCTGATCGTATCGTGGATGCGAAACCAAAAGCCGAGCAAGGCACCACACACCCTCGCCCACTCCGGCTGCGGAAACCAATAGGTGGGATAGGTGGGATGAGGGTGGTATTTCCCTATTATTTTCTAAAACTCTCTCTTTGGTAAAAAATATAGGGAGATACCTATGTTGCCCACCTACCTCACCTGCCAAAATGCCCCACCAGATAAAAAGAGAGGGCCAGCCGTTAGGCCAGCCCCCATCGAGTTAGAAAGGAATCTCTTCCGGCTCTCCATCCGGTGGCGTGTTGGCCTCCTTGCCCTTAGTCATCCGCACGCCTAGCAGGCACGTCTTGCCGCCTGTGACCCTGGTCATAATGCCGCGTTTCTGCACCAGCTTGTAGAAAGCCCTGATGTCGAGTTTGAACGTGTCCACCTCCTCGTCTCTGGCCCATTCTTTGAACGCCTCAAATGCAGGCTTACCAAGCATACGCGCATCGGAGTCAGCAACCAGCACGTCGTTAAAGAATCCGTAGTATTCGTCATCGCTGGCGATATACTCCTCTGTAGCCCGGTGTGCCTCTGCTGGTTCTGTGAGACCGGATTGCAGCCAGGCCAGTGCTCCCGCAATCATCCAGTTGAGAATACCGGATGCCTCAGACAGTAGTCGCTCTTTCAGGTAAAGGTCGCGCTCCTTCTCGGTGAATGTGCGATTAAAAGGCAGGAGTCGCATGCGTCGGCGTGTTGCCTCGTTATACTCACCCAGATTGGGAGGCTCGTTGGTGGATAGGATAAGTGCGAACCCAGGACGGAACTTGAACGGGGCTTTGTGTAGCTCACGTACCTGCATTGTCTCACCGCCAGTTAGCTCCTTGATTCGGCCCATATCCAGCCGGTTCTCTGAAGGTTCAGAGGCTGTTACCAACCTGGCCCCCACCAATGCGGCTAGCTCTGGGTCTGCTGCTTGGCTATTCCTTCCATGTGGTTGTTTCATCAGCGAATCTGCCTTCAAAGGCTGGGCGTAGTCTCCCAAGATGCTGGACACCACGCTAAACAAGGTTGATTTCCCATTCGCCCCCGTCCCATACGCCATAAAGAACACTTCTTCCTTGTTCTGCCCCACAAGCGCATAGCCGATCACACGCTGGATGTAGTTGATGAGGTTTTGGCTGTCCCCAAATACCTCCTTAATGAACTGCTCGAAACGAGGGGCTATGGCTGCTGTGTCAAAGTCAACATTCGCCTGCTTGATGAGCAAATCTGCCGGATTGTGTGGTTGCAGCTTGCCAGTTCTCAGGTTGATCGTGCCGTTACGGATGTTCAGCAGATATGGGTCGCTGTCAAAATCTTGTACATGCGCTGCAATCCCTGGTAGACCTGCTGCTATCTCAAGCATCGCTTTCAACCTGCCGCTGGAATAAGAACGCTGCGCATGGGCGCGGAGCAAGTTGCTTCGGTTTCTGTCCTGGGTAGTGAGTGCCTCTTTCATCAGGTCGTTGATGGAGTCTATGGCAAAGCCACGTGCCTGTTTCTCGGCATCTTGTACCCATCTGCCATTCTCGTATACCAGCCAACCCCACTCCTTCGTATGGCGCAGCTTACCACCGAACATCTGTGCAAGCCTGAGCGCGTTGCCTGTATCGGTGTAAAGTCTATCTTCTTCGATGATGGCTTTCACGCTGTCATCTTGGGCGCTGAATTGCCACTGCTGGTTTGGCTCGTAGCGGGAGATGCTGGCAGCGATACGCTCCACTTCAGCATCATCTAGCGGCGGGTCGCACCTGTTTTCATTCGTTGCCTTCAAGGCAGCTAGGATGGCTTCCTCATCAAAACCAGCATGCCGCATGTTCCCGGCCATCCTTGCAAGGGTGCTATTCCGCTGCCCTTCTGGTATTTCGTCGCCTTCTGCGGCTGTGGTATCGCGTTGTTTCTTGGCGGTGATCTTCTGAAGGAGATGTGGGGGTAGATCTGCCAGAGACACCAGCCCATCACCTGCCCATTCATAGCGGCTGCCAGATTGATGCAAGCTGAGTGGAGCAACCACATATCCTCCGTTGGCACGAATATCTACGCCCTTGGCAATCTTTGAATTGCTATTCCTGATGTCCAGCCCGACTGGGTAGCGGAAGTACAAATGCCAACCTCCACTACCAGTCCGTACTTGTGCGGTTGGTGGAATAGGTCTAACCGTATCGAGGGTAGCTCCGTGTCTTGTATCGATGTCTACCACCACCAAGCCACTGATCTCGCCTGTTCGTATCCCAATATTGGCATCCGGCCATTGTGCCCACCATTGGCGTATCTGTTCTGGGTCGCTCGTTGCATCATTCAGCCCGTTTTGGGTGCGTGGGTGCTTTGCTGGGTTCTGGCAGTCAGGCTTGCCGCAGGTGCAGACCCCATCCCGCCGCATGCTGTGAAGTGGGAAGACATGCCAGCCTCGTGCGCTGTAGGAGAGCGCACGTTCGGGATAATTTGGTGCTTCCGTTTCGGTGTGTGTTATACTATTCAAAGTGAGATGTCTCCTTTCGCAATGTGCGTTTCGTCTTCGCGTTAGATTCGCCGTTCATGAGATGTCTCCTTCCTGACTCCATTGGCACCACCCAAGAAGTCAAGAGATGGCCCCCAACGTGTTTGCGCACGCTGGGGGTGCTTTTTTTATCGTGCTGCCAAGCCGCTCAGGTCAGACAGTCGAACCATGATGGTCCGGCCAACACGAATCGTCGGGATGTTATTGCGTTTAACCCACCCATAGACAGTCCAAAAGGTACTGCCCAACTTCTCAGCCGCGCCCTGGATGGTCACGTACTCCCCAATCGCCTGCACTACCGACTTTGCCATGCCTTGTCTCCTTTCTATCTTGGTCGCTCACGCGAGAAAAAGCGCCGAACAGGGATGCCGACGCCACACAGAAAAGGGCTTCGCCTCCTCAAGTGGGGTAAAGTCCTCTTCCCAATGGATGAGCAGTCTGGATAACTGCTTTTTAAGTTTTCCACATACTATTATAGCACAAGATCAAGGTAAAGTCAAGGTTTTATATGTGAGCTTGGACAAAGATTCTTCCTCTCTTGAGGGTGACAAGACTCACCTCGTCTCAAATGGTCCACTATGAATAGACATTCTTGCCGCGCGTCCATTCCGGGTATGCCTGAAGGAAGTTCCCCACTCTCTCCACATCCGGCAACCCCATTCGAACCGCAAGGGAAAAATAATCTCTCGTCTCTTTTAAGTAGTTCATTGCGAACGTCTGGCGCAGCGTATCAATGGTGCATTGAACACCCTCTACCTGACTCTTATCTCTTAGATAAAGTAGAATGTGTGTAAGCTCATCAACTGTAAGCGCCCGCTGCTCTAATGAAATAAACACATGCTGTTCTTCCCTAGGAGCTTTGCGGCGATAGGCAACGATGTAATGCCGGAGTGCTACACTGGCTCGCTCTCCAAGCGGAATCTCGCGCTCGTTGTGCCCTCCTCTTCCTTGGACCCTGATGACCATTTTGTCAGCGGAGGAGAAGATGTCGTCCACCTTTAAGTTGCATAGTTCATCAGCACTCATGCCCGTTTCCAGAAGTATGTAGAGAATGGCCGTATCGCGTGTCTCTTGTGTGAAAGTGGCCTCCTTCTTACAGGCTGCGAGCAGGCGGCGAATCTGTTCATGAGTCAGCACCTCGACCACCTCGACATCATCGATCTCTGGTAACTCAACGTTATTGGGCAGTGTTTCTGAGACGAACCCTTCTTTGGCGCACCAGGCGAGAAACTCCTTGAGAAACCGAGTGTGGTCATAAATCATGCGGTAGGGGCGCGGCGCAAACGGTCGGCGAGGAGTACGTGTTGCGGCGAAGTGAGGGATGTCATCAGCCTCAAGCTCCTCCAATTCTCGTTCTTCGAACCGTTTTGCAAAGGCAGTGAGCAAGTTGAGATGAGATGCCGATGTTTCGGGCGAAAGTGTTCCTTTGTACTGCTCGATGGCCTGAGAAACTAACATGCGTGAACCTTCCTTTCAAGCGAACTCACAATGTCGAGTGTACAATCCGCGAAAGATCGTGTTCATGTCCGACTCCTATTCTGCTTAGTTGCATCCAACACGGAGTTATTCCCGCTTCTGGCATCTTTCGAGGTGAAGGCTTTGAGATAGCCATCGGTTACAGCGACGGTGCTATGCCCCAGCAATCGGCTGAGCTTGTATACGTCCCCACCGTTTTGCAGGTAGCTGACAGCGTAATGATGGCGAAAAGTATGGGCCGATACGCGCACTCCTTGAAAATGTTCTCTGCCCGCCCGGTCGCGCAGGCGATAGAGTAGTCTGTCCAACCCTTCCGGTGTCAGCGGCTTATCCCCCTTGGCAACGAACACATACGGCATCTCGCGCGAGGCACGGCGATAGCGGTGGAGGTAACGATGAAGGAGATTGCGCGTGTGGTTCCCCAGGCCCACTTCTCGTTGCTTCCTGCCTTTGCCATTGACAAGTATCCAGGCTTCGCCATCGGCAAAATAGACTCTATCGCGCGTGAGGGTACATAGTTCGTTGGCACGGATGCCTGTGTCGATCAGGACTGCCAGGATAGCCTTATCACGTGCGATCTGTTCCTGATTTTCTCCTTGCTCACAGGCGGCAAAGAGCAGATCAATCTGGCGTGGGTTGAAGACGGCGATCACCTTCTGGTCACGCTTGGGGCGTTCTATCCGCTTGACGATCTTCTCGTCCAGCAGGTCTTCACGAACAGCCCAATTCAGCAGGTCTTTGATCGCCAGTACATGACCATAAAGTGTCCAAGAACTGAGGGGTTTTCCGTATTTGGAGGGGGTGGTGCGGCGGTACTCGACGTAGCGGCGGACTAACGGAGCCGTCACATCCTCAATGTCGTGTATCCCCTGCCCTTCGGCCCACGTGATGAAGGTGCGTATGCGGCCCGTGAACCATTTGCGCGAGGCTGGTGTCCAGTCTTTGGAGAATCCCAATTCAACAAGAGCGGCGTCCAAACGCATGGCAGATTATCCTTTGCCTAACCATACGCTTGCACGCCGTTTGTAAGCTTTGAGACGAGCCTGGAGGCGACGGGCGGATTCGAACCGCCGATAGGGGTTTTGCAGACCCCCGCCTTAACCACTTGGCCACGTCGCCGGGCAGAGATATGGAGCGGGAGACGGGATTTGAACCCGCGACCTTCTCCTTGGCAAGGAGACGCTCTACCCCTGAGCTACTCCCGCAGAAACACTCCATTCATGGTGTTGGAGCGAAGCTGCTGCAATCAACGCCTGAAGATTACCATACTCATGCTCAATTGTCAAGGGCGCTTGCAGCAAGGCATCAGCGAGAAAATGTCGTTCCGCTCTCTTCTGTGCTTTGGCGCCTGAAGTTGCGGCGTTTGCTATGCTTCCCTTGCATACCAGGGCGCACCAGGGAGCAACCGCTCAATGACCAGGGCTGACGATCAGAGTGCAGTGAAGCAGGGCTTATGGTCTTGGCCCAAATCCTGCTTGACGGAGTTGCAGGACCGCTATACAATACAACAGAGGTCCGAGACTTGTAGGCGAAAGCAGAGCGTTGAATGTAACCGGATGAACGCCGCGTAAGCGGTGATCTCCAGCAAGCAGTGCTTGTCATGCAAAGCAAAAGGAGGAATCAGCCGTGGGAGTGCTACGAGTGATGTCCCGTCGAGGCGACGACCGCGTAGCCTGGGATCAAGAGCGAGTTGCCGTTGGTGATCCTGAGGCGCTTGCTGCCATCCGCGAGGCTGAGCGCATATTCGCGCAGGAGCGGGCCAGGGGAGCCACAGCCTTCAGAGTAGAACCCGGCCAGGCGCCCCAGCGTCTTGAGACGTTCGACCCACAAGCGGAGCAGATTGTGATGATTCCGCGTGTTGTCGGCGGCTGAACGCACAAACTAAGGCAGCGTGCCTGATCCGGGCACGCTGCCTTTCGTCTGTGCGTGCTTTACCCTATCTCTATGGGGTGATGACCGTTTTGTTTGGGGCAGGCGTGAGGCTCCGCCTCAAGGGGTGCGCCGCAAAGAGCGCAGCGGGGCCGCCCAGAGGTAAGGATGCTCTGAATATGCTGGCTGAGCGTCGAGGCTTGATCGCGGCTGAAACGCGCGGCGAAGCCTGGCTCACTGCTGCGCTGCGCGCGCGTTTCGCCTTCTTCTTCCAGAAGCTCCAGTGGGGTGGCAAGAACTGCCAATAAATTATCGCGCTCATCATAGCCTAGCGAGAGTTCTCCGATCTGGAACTCGATGTCGGGATGAGCGGGGAAGTCTGGCGGCGCGCCAGGAACCTCCGAAGTTTGCGAGAGGATCAGGTTTCGCAGCACATCGCCACCTGCTAGCTGGGCCAGCACCTGATCAATGGCATCAGCAAGCGCCTGAAGCTGTTCGCGTTCGATCCAGAGTCCGGCAGTGCGGCCCCCCGCGCGTACAAACAGGCGGAAACGGCGTCGCCCTGGCCTGCCAATTGCCTCGGCATCCAGGAGGTCAGCCCGCCCGAAATCATATGCTTCTCTACTCATACCCACCAATGCTTCCTTTCCGCGTCCTCTGCGCCGGAGAGGAGATCAGACTGAGGATTGTGGTCGTCGTCTCTCTTCCGTTCTCGCCGTCAAGAACTCTATCTTGCCAGAACGTTCAGGCATCAGTGTAGCATGCCCTATTCGTGGACGCAAACCCTGCCCGCTGCGGATGAGTACAGCAATCACTCATCATAAGCACTGTGAAGCGTCCTTGAAAATAGCTCCAAATCCCTGTCATTACTCCCCCTGTTGGGATCGCTCATCGGCTGCTGTTTCAGGCGCCAGGGATTCATATCGTTCCCGTTCATAGGCGCGTGCCACTGTATCAAGCTGTGTTGACACGTTCATCTCTTGCCATCCCACTGTATAGCGCCGCTGCAAGCGCGTCTCGAACTGGCTGATGATCTCATAAGGTGGCATAGGACGCTCTATCAGTTCATCCAGACCCGCTGCCCGTTCGCGCAGCCCGGCTGCAAGGGCCGGGCGCTCCTCTGGCTCCGCCGCCAACAGCGAGGCAACCTGTCCTGCATCCCAGCGCAGGAGCAAACCGGCCTGAAAGAGAAAACCCACGCGCCGCCGCACTTGATCGAGGCCAAGCACTTTGCGCCCGTTGACGCCAATCTCATAGGGCGAGAACGCGCCATAGCACGATTGGCGCAGCAGGTGTTCCAGACGCCCGGCCTGCTCCAGCGCCTGACGAGTGCGCGGCGCGTGCGCCTCTGCTGGGGGGATCGCGCGCGCCGCCAGCCCTAACCCCTGTAAGGTCTCGGCCCAGAGATCGCCAAACCAGCGGTACGCCTCGACAATATCGCGCCCGGCCAGGGGGTACCCAGGCGGCAAGATCACATCCAGCGAGAGCAGGTCGGGGCCGACGAGTACGGCTGTGCCTCCCGCAGCCCGCCGATAGATAGCTAACCCTGCCTTCTGGCAGGCAGCCATATCCAGGTCACTGAGCTTCTGGCTGATGCCGATCACCACAGCGGCTGGCTCGGCAACCTGCCAGTAAAGCAGCGGCGGGCGATCAGCGGCGCTCTGTAAAAGGGCGTCGGTCAGCGCCAGGTGATAGCTCTGCGGAGCGTGGAACAAGGGCAAGCGCAGCCAGGTTTCCATCAGGGGTGCCCTGCGGATGCCTGGCGCTCGCGCAGCAGTTCGCGGGCCACTTCGCGCTCGTCCCAGGGAAGGCTCTCGTGCCCTACAATAATGCTGTGTTCATGGCCCTTGCCTGCCAGCAGCACCGTGTCGCCTGGGCGCGCCGCGTCGAAGGCGGCTCCGATAGCCTGCCGCCGATCTACGATGAGCCAGAGATCTTTGCCAATCGTCGCGCCAGCTTCCAATGCGCCCGCCGCGATCTCGTGCAGAATCTTTTCGGGGTCTTCCTCGCGGCAATCTTCGTCGGTCAGGAAGGTGAGGTCGGCAAGCTGCGCTGAAATCGCGCCTTGTTTGGGGCGCTTCTGGGTATTGCGTTCGCCAGCGGAGCCAAAGACGGCGATCAACCGGCCCGGCGTTAATGGGCGCAGCAAGCGAAAGACTTGTTCCAGGCTGTCTGGGGTGTGGGCGTAGTCCACGATCACGCTGAATGGCTGGCCGCAGTCAATGCGCTCCATACGCCCAGGTATGCCGCTGGTGTGCGCCAGGGCCTCACGCATCTTTTCCAGGCTGATGCCTTGCGTATAGCCAGCGCAGATCGTTGCCAGGCAGTTATAGACATTGAAGCGCCCGATCAGCGGCGTCTCGATAGCTATCTCGCCTGTGGGGGTCACGACCCGAAAACGCGAGGCCGCGCCGCTCAGTTCAAGATCGACGGCGTGTACATCTGCCTGGTGGTCAATGCCATAGGTGAGGATGGGGACGCGGCAGAAAGGGAGCAGGTAATCGTAACTGGCGTCATCGCGGTTGAGGATGGCGGCTTTTTTCGCACCCAGCCCTTTATCAGTCATGGGGTCCAGCCCCTCGAACAGGCGCGCCTTATCCCGCCGATATTGCTCAACGGTGCCGTGAAACTCCAGGTGTTCGCTGGTGATATTGGTGGCGATGCCCACGTCATAGACGATACCCGTCACCCGATGCAGCGCCAGACCATGCGAACTGGTTTCGACAACCGCGTAGCGCACCTGCTGGCGCACCATTTCGGCCAGCATGGCGTGGTTTTCCAGCGATTCCTGGGTGGTCTGGCGCGTCTCGTTTTCCCAGTCGTGGTCGCCGATGCGAAAGTTGAGCGTACTCATCAGGCCCGACTTCAGCCCGGCGCGCTGAAAGACTTCGGCGATCAGGTTGGTGGTGGTACTTTTGCCTTTGGTGCCGGTAATCCCGATGAGGCCAAGCTTGCGCGAGGGGTGATCATAGAAGGTATCGGCAAGCCAGGCCAGATCGCGCCGCGAATCGCGCACCTGCACATAAAGCGCGCCCGGTGGGAGATCGGCGGGCGCTGGCTCCTCACCTACTGCGGTTGGCGCGCCTCTTTGGAGGGCTTCGCTGATGTAGTGGTGGCCGTCGGTGTGCGTGCCGTGTACAGCCACAAAGAGCCAGCCCAGCGCGATCTTGCGCGAGTCATAGGCAATGCCTGCAATATCTAAGTCATACTGGTTGCCAGTTACCGCGATCGGCGGCTCCGGCAACCCTTGAAGCAGTTGGTGCAGTTTCATTCCGTTTCCTGTTCTGCCAATATATCTATGGTGAGGTTGTTTTTCTGCCGTTGTTCTGGTTATCGTTCTGGCGGATTTTCTGCTGATGTCCCTTGCTGGCGTTCTCTATGCACGGGTTCCTGGCCGCAGCTCGGAACGGATGCCAGCAATAAGAACCTGATCCACCAGATTTACCCCGAAGTGATAGCCCAATTCATGATAATCGTGTGTGCGCCAGAGAACGACATCGCAGCGCTTGCCAACCTCCAACGAGCCTGCCTCGTCGTGAAAGGCCAGCGCGCGCGCGCCATTGATCGTGGTGGCTTCCAGTGCTTCTTCCAGTGTCATGCCCATTGCCGAGATGCCAAGGGCCAGCATCATCTGCATGTTCTCGCAGTACGACGTGCCAGGGTTGAAGTCGGTTGCCAGCGCCACCGTCAGCCCCCGATCCAGCAGCCTTCGCGCGGAAGGATACGGGGTACTGAGGGTGAATGAACAGCCGGGCAGAAGAGTTGCCACGACGCCTGCCTCGCGCAGAGCATCCAGATCGTCGTCGTCGGCAAAATCGAGATGATCTGCCGAGGTTGCGCCAAGCTCCGCCGCCAGCCTGGCCCCACCCGACGCACTGAGTTGCTCGGCATGGATTTTGAGCAGATAGCCGAGTTCCTGGGCGCTGGTGAGAATACGCTTGCTCTCCTGCGCGGTGAAGGCGGTTTGTTCGCAAAAGACATCGCAGAAGCGGGCAAAGCCAGCGAAGGCTGGCAGCATCTCTTCGACGATGAGATCAACGTAGTCGTCGCGCCGCCCCTGGTATTCTGGAGCCAGAGTGTGCGCGCCGAGAAATGTTGGGATAAGGGGCTGGCTGAGCGGCATGGTATTGAAGGTATTGAGGATTTGCAGACATCGGCTTTCGGTTTCGTGATTCAGCCCATAGCCAGTTTTGGCTTCGATAGTGGTAGTGCCATAGGCGCGGAAGCGCTCAAGCCGCTGCTCAGCCAGCAGCATAAGTTCTTCATCAGAGGCGGTGCGAGTGGCGCGAACGGTGCTGAGAATACCTCGCCCCTGGGAGCTGAGTTCGGCATAGCTCACGCCTTGATGGCGCAGATGAAACTCTTCGGCGCGATTGCCCGCAAAGAGCAGATGGGTATGAGAATCAACAAAGCCAGGGGTGGCGGGCTGCCCTTCGGCGTCGAGAACATCGGCGTGGCGATAGTCTACGGCTTGATCCAGCGCGCGCTCTGATCCTACCCAGACGATGCGCCCCAGTCGGGCCGCCAGCGCCCCCTGCTCAATCACTTGCAGGCGACCCTGTGCGCCCAGGATAGGCTCCTGGGCCAGGGTCACAAGCTGGCCGATATTGCGAATGACTAGATCAGCTTTAATCAGCGCCGATGGCGCTTCATTTGGCGCTCCATCGTTCTGAGGGGGGATCGGTTGTTCTTCTGGTTGGTTCTGCTGCTCTTCTGCCATAACGCGCCTCCTCCTGGGCCATTGTAAACGCCCCACATAGCAGGCGTCAACCTTCCCCTGCGGGAAATAGTCCGATGGTTTGCGTGGCCTCTTTCTATGGTAATGCGTTGTATCTAATGATGCTTTTTAAGCGTGGTATGATTGGATGTTGATTTGGGGGCGCGCAGGAGCAAGCGGCCATGCCCCCTGGTATTTTATGTGGCAGATACTGCCGGAGAATCAACCTATGCAGCAATCCGGCTCACTTTCGGCGCTGGTTGAACCTTCACAGCCGAACCAGCGCGAAGAACGCCTGGCGTATTCTATAGTTGTCCCTGTGTATGACGAAGAGCAGAGCTTACCTAGCCTCTACGAGCAGCTTACCAGGCAGCTCCAGCAGTTGGGGCAGACGTATGAGATCATCTTTGTGGACGATGGCAGCCGCGATGGCTCCTGGAAAGTAGTGCAGGAGTTACATCGCAAAGACTCGACCGTGAAGGCCATTCGCTTCCGTCGTAACTTTGGGAAGACGCCCGCGCTGATGGCCGGGTTCCAGCAGTGCCGGGGCGAAATCATCTTCACACTGGATGCTGATTTGCAAGATGACCCTGCGGAGATTCCCGCTTTTCTGGCAAAGCTGGATGAGGGGTACGATCTGGTGTCGGGCTGGAAGTTTCCACGCCATGACCCCATCAGCAAGACATTCCCCTCGCGTATTTTCAACAAGACAGTGGCCTGGACCACGGGTGTCTATCTGCACGATATGAACTGCGGCTTCAAAGCCTACCGACGCGAGGTGATCGATGACTTGCGGCTCTATGGCGAGCTGCACCGTTTTATTCCGGTCCTGGCCGCCGGACGCGGCTTCAAAGTGACGGAGATCAAGGTGCATCACCACCCGCGCCAGTACGGCGTCTCGAAGTTTGGAGCGCGCCGCTTTGCGCGTGGTTTCCTCGACCTGCTGACGGTCCTGTTTCTGACGACCTATATGCGCACGCCCCTGCGTTTGTTCGGAACGCTCGGTTTCTTGTGCCTGATCACCGGCTTCCTGATCGATCTCTATCTGGTAATTCTGAAGTTTGCGGCTAATGACCAGATTAGCCGTCATCCGCTGCTCTTCCTGGGCATTATACTGATGATCTTTGGGGTGAGCATGATCTTAACCGGCTTCCAGAGCGAGATGATTCGTAACTTTAATTATCACCCTCAACAGGAATATAGTGTGCGGCAGGTGCTGGACTGATGAGCGAGCCAGAAGAGATGCCGGACGCGCTTCATCGGGCAGATAACAGCGCAACCTCAGCCCCACGAAGCGATGCGAGCAATACTGTGCCTGGGGCTGAGTCTCAATCCCAGCCGCCAGTTCAGCGCGGGCGGCGGGCGCTCAAACGGGTGATTGGCCTGGTAGTGGTGGCGGCGATCCTGATTTTGCTGGGCGCCGACCTCGCCCGAAGTTGGGATACGCTGGCGAAATACCATTGGCAGGTAAGCGCCCCTTTGCTGGCGCTGGCTTTTGTGGGCTTTGTGGCGCAAACGCTTTCCTATCCGCTCATCTGGCGCTCGGTCCTGCGTCGGCTGGGGCAGCCATTGTCCCTGCCCAAGAGCGTGCGTATTTATCTGGCTTCGGAGTTTGTGCGCTATATCCCTGGTAATGTCTGGCATGTGCTGACGCGCATCTTCTGGGCCGAGCGCGAAGGGATTCCCAAGTCAATTGGCTTTATCAGCATCACCGTGGAGTTGGTGACGAAACTGGCCGGAGGCGCGCTGGTCTTTGCGGTGACATTGCTCTTCTGGCCGCATATTGATGCCCTGGGGCAGGTCTTCAGCGGCGGGACGGCGCTGATAGTGGGGCTGGCAGCCATTCCGGTCCTGCTGGCGCTGTTGCAGCCGCGCCTGCTAGGCTGGTGCTTAAACCGGGCGCTCAAGCTCATGCGCAAACCTGCGATCACCTTACCGATGCGCTATCGTGATGTGCTGGTCGTCACCTTCTGGTGGTGCGCAAGCTGGGTGATTGGCGGCGTCGCTTTTTATCTGCTGCTGCTGGGTATCGCCGGAACCGGCGCGACCGGGGCTGTTAGCCCGGTTTTGCTGACGCTGGCGCTGTGCATTGGGATTTACGCGCTGGGCTGGGATATTGGTTTCCTGAGCTTTATTACGCCAAGTGGGCTGGGGTTCCGCGAGGCAGCCATCATTTTGCTGCTGGGGCTGGCGGCAGTAACGCCAACCATCGCGCTGGCAACGGTGATCGCGTTTCTTTCGCGCATTCTGGCGACCCTGGCCGAACTGCTCTGCGTCAGCGGCGCGCATTTCATCGTCAGCCGACTAGAGCGAACAGCGAAGAATGCCCAGGCAGCCGAAGAGCAGCCCGCCGTGAGCGCCTTTACTGAGTAATCCCTTTACCTTTTCACCTCTTATTCGTTCGTTTTCCTTTCTTGCTGTTCCTCACGCTTCTGTATTACCTCCTCATAGAGTTTGAGATGATTCTGGGCGCAGGCGTCCCAGGTAAACTTTGCGGCCCGCGCCTGCCCTTTTTTGCTGAGCAGCGCCCGCAGCCTGGGATTGCGCAGCAAGCGCGAAAGCATGGTACCCAGAGCATCGGTATCGGTGGGGTTGACCAGCAAAGCGGCATCGCCCGCGACCTCTGGCAGCGCGCCAGCGTTACTACAGACGACTGGCGCTCCACAGGCCATTGCCTCCAGTACGGTAAACCCGAAGCCCGCATAAAGCGACGGCAGCGCCACGACATCCGCCAGACTATATAAAAGCACAAGCTCCAGGTCGGTGACGTGGCCCAGGAAGCGTACCTCATTCTTGAGGCTCAGCCGGTTGACGATCTCATACACCTCTTCGTAGCGCCAGCCGTTTTGTCCGGCAATGGCAAGCATCCTGGGGCCAGAACGATCCCGACGAATCTTGTCAAACGCCTGAATCAGACGAACCAGATTTTTGCGTGGCTCCAGCGTGCCTACCGTCAGGATAAATGGCGTCTGAAGCTCGAACTTATGCCGCGTGGCCGCCAGGAGCATACTATCGGTGATGCGCTGAAAAGCTGCGCTCACGCCAGGATAGATGACCTGGACTCGCTCGGCGGGCGCACTCAGGCGTTCAACTAGTTCGTGGCGCACCTGTTGAGAGAAAGTGATAATAGCGTCGGCGCGCTGAACCGCTTGTGACACAGCCCGGCTCCGAGATGCGGCGCGCGAAGGTTCGATACCATCAGGTTGGGCAAGGAACGTCAGATCGGGGATAGTGACGATGGCGCTGCCGTGAAGCAGCGGCGGGAGTGTGAAATCAAGCCCGTGCCAGAGATCGGCGCGGCCCGTGAAAAGATCGGCGGGCAGCGGAAGGCGCGCCTGCTGCCAGATCATGGTGAGGAAGCGATCTCCCAGTGGGAGCGCGCGCAGGCGAAAAGCGTCTTCGGTGGAAAGGCGCGGGTTGGCGTTGGGGCGCGCGCGACTGAAGAGGGTATAGCGATGAGGACTATGCAGCGCGTCCAGCGCCGAGACAAGCTGGCGGGCATAGCGTCCACTACCGGAACGCTCGGCGCTGCCCGCTGTGTAATCCAGGGTTATCCGGCGGTCTGGCATAGGTGACCTTCTTCCCCTTATAAAATCTGGCTCTAGAATCTTGATAGGTAAAGGGATAGGACTTTTCTGCTAGGACGGCGCCTGGAGGTTTTCAAGTGGCGCATAATGGGTGTGATTTGAATAGTATAGCATAGTCCCTGCCAGGTTGCTGCTCGACCATTGCCTGGCAAAGCATGTCATGGTAGACTCTTGGGGGCCACAGGTCCGCAGGTAAGGAATATCTGGCTCTGGTCTTGTGTACGCAGAGAGGTGTGATGCTGACTTGCACATCATATCTGTCTGTGCCGGTTGAGAGGAGCGAGTACGATGGGAGGCTCTTTGGGACACCTGACTTCCCGTCAGGTTGAGCGTTTGAAGAGCGAACTGGCTGAGGTCATTATTACCAATTTCTGCTACCCGGCCTTTCTCGATTACCGGCTGAATATGCTGCGCACACGGCCAGTAGACCGGCGCAAGCGCCAGGAGGTCTGGGCGTATATCAACAGTGTGAACTTTGGCCCGCTTGCTGCTGTGGATGCGTCGTCAATGGAGTTCCGGCGTTTTGTCGAGCGGGTCTTTCTGCGCTATATTGATATGAATCGTGCGCTGATGGCAACAGCTTCTACGCGCCAGGTGGCTGCGGCGCGGGCGCGCGTGCCTCTGCTTGCTGTAAGTGTGGCGCGGGGCTTGATGGATTATCTGGCTGTGGATGATGCCAGCGCCTTTGGGCGCGCGCGTCTGGTAGAATCGTGGCGAGCGATCAGCGAGGGGTTCCGGGAAATCACCTGGGAACAGATTGAAAAATCAACCCAGGTGCTTCAGACAACGCTGGTCTATCTTCGCAGTACTGGCGGCCAGAGAGCCGCGAACGCTGTCGCTGGCGGGACACGCCCTCATGAGGCGGCGCTGATAGACATTAGCGCCTATCCTACCAGAGTGCTAACCCCTGTGGACCCTGAACGCCGCCTGGCTCCGGCTGGATCAACCAACGGGACTTCAGCAGCTACCTCTCGTGCCACATTGGGCCACGATGCCGACAATGGCTCGCGCAATGGGCTAGAAGAACAGACTCTGCGTCCATCGCCAGTGATGGAGCGCGAGCCAGGCGCTCGAAATCTGTTTCCGGGGCCGAGTCGCTTGCCCACGATCAGTCGCCCGGTTGATAGGTCATTTGAGATCCCTTCGGCAATGCCACCTGAAAGCGCGCCAATCGAGCGGGAAGCACCTCCACCTCCGCCAGTCCAGCCAACCCCAGCCCCTCAGCCAGCAATGAGTTCTCAGCCAGCCGCCTCTGCTGATGCAGCCAGCTCTGACCAACCTCTGCTTGATCTTTCTGATTTGCCCGAATCCTTTGCGGTTCCGCACTTGCCTGACCTGCCGCCCGATCTGGCAGAGTTATATGGCGATTACTTGCGCGATTCGCGCTCGGCCAGTCTTGATCTCACGTCGGCCTCTCAGCAGGCTGAAGCTCCAGCTTCCCTGCCTCCTGGCGAGACGGATGAAGAGGTTGATGCCCTGTTTACTGCGCTGACCAATCGGATTGCTGCGCGGGAAAAATTGGAATGGACAGCCAACCCACAGCCAACCGCTGGCCCGGAAGAGTCAGCAGATAGAAGCCGTTCCGGGGCCACAGCGCAAAAGCAAAGCGGCGCACTGGGCGCTGCTCAGGAGGCATCGGAGGTCTCCTGGGCAAGCGAGCCTCTTTCTGGTCAGCGCGGCGGCTCTGCCCCCCTGGATGCCCAGGAACAGGGAGCGCCAGTAGAGGCAGCAAGGGGGATGACGGATGGAGACGTGATGATCTTTGCGCAGCTTCAGCATCAAATCTCTACCTGGGTCAAGATGGCTGCCGTGAGCCATCAGATTGATCTTGCCGGGCGTGACGCCCCTGAACTGGTGGCCGAACTGCGCCGAACGGCTGCGCTGGAAGAAGCCGAGCTTCAGGTGATCGAATCTCTCGTGACGTTGTGCTATCGTGTGACCTCGACAAAGCAAGCGACGATGGAAGATTACAAGCAGGCGATGATGCTCTATCTCCTCCACCACCGTTCGCGGCTGGCGCTCTGATGTCGCTGAAGAGACAGGCGGCAAGCCAAAAGTTCTTTTCCTCTGTTGCCCTCTGCGTATAGGTATGATAGAAGGGGCAAGCGCAGGGGACAAAGCACTTTCTCCGCTGCCTCGCCTTGGTTCTCCCAAATCTGAGGTGTTGGCAAGCGAGGCGTGTTACTGGTAGCGCCGCCATCTTGGCGGCCAGCGTTGGCCTGCTGGTCCGCTGGCCTGGAGGGCAAACGCTCGCCCTGGCGCAGCGGTGGCCGCCTGGAAGGCGGCGCTACAAGTGACCCCCGATCATTGGTGGAACCCCTCGCCTTGTATCCTCTTGACCAGCTATAAGGAAGGATGTTACAATCTCAGCCGTGAGGCTTCCTTTCTATCAACAGGGAGGTTGATGAGGGGCAATGTGACTCCGCCCGCCTGATAGTGTGAAATTGCGCATCCTCGTAGCGTAGTAATTTTAACCAGACCCCCTTGGAATACTTTTTGCCCATATGAGTAGACTTTGCAGGGGAGCTTGCTGAATTGGTCGTCGCTATGATGAGCAGAGCAATTTCGTCTCTTTTCCTCTCTTGTCTGTCTCGTTATGGCCTTTCAACAATTGAGGAAAGCTTGTGAGAGTTGAGGATCGCACAGTGCAGCAAACGGTGCAACAAATCGCCGAGGTTGCTCAACGGATTACGGCAAACGTTGAGCAGGTCATCATCGGGAAGGGCGATGCCGTGCGGCTGACCTTGATTTCTGTTTTGTGCCGGGGTCACGTGTTAATTGAGGATGTCCCAGGGGTGGGGAAAACCGTCTTGACCAAGGCTATCGCAAAATCCATCGGCTGTACTTTTAAGCGGATTCAGTTTACTCCCGACCTGATGCCGCGCGACGTGACCGGCGTGTCCATTTACAACCAGAAGACGAGCAACTTTGAGTTTCGGGCTGGTCCAATCATGAGCCAGTTCGTGCTGGCCGATGAGGTGAACCGCGCCACCCCCAAGACCCAATCGGCCTTGCTGGAGGCCATGGAAGAAAGCCAGATCACCGTTGATGGTGATACCTATCTCTTACCTCAGCCCTTTATTGTAATGGCGACGCAGAACCCGATTGAGTATGAAGGTACCTTTCCGCTGCCAGAGGCCCAGCTTGATCGGTTCATGATGAATATCAGCCTGGGGTATCCTGGCCTGACGGATGAGGTCAGCATTCTTGATCGCCAACAGCGCCAGCACCCGCTGGAAAATATTGGGCAGGTGATTGGGGCTGAAGAGCTTCAGGATATTCAGGCGCAGATCCGCGAGATTCACGCGGATTCTTCTATTCGAGAGTATGTCGTCGCTATTGCCCAGGCAACGCGCCATCATCAGGATGTCTATCTCGGTGTCAGCCCGCGAGGCTCGCTGGCGCTTTTCCGCACCTCTCAGGCGCTGGCGGCGCTGCGGGGCCGGGAGTATGTGATTCCCGACGACGTGAAGGCGCTGGTCAAGGCGACGCTGACGCATCGTATTATTGTTGCTCCTGCGGCCCGGGTGCGCAGCGTGACAGCCAGCGCGGTCCTTGACGAGATCCTTGAGAGTGTGCCGGTGCCCAAAGCCTGGGTAGGGAGGCGCTAACTATGCGCCCCTGGCAGGCGATTCTCCTTGCGCTGTTCATGGCCTTTTTGGCCCTTGCCACCGGCTGGCATCCCCTTTATGTGGTGATGTATGTGCTGGTGTTGATGGTGGTTGTCTCCTATTTCTGGACAGTCCTGAGCGTGAAAGGGCTGCGCTTTTCGCGCGGCTCGCCCAGCGGGCGGGTGCAGGCAGGCGAGATTCTTGAAGAGCGCCTGGTGTTGGAAAACCACCATTGGTTCCCCAAACTCTGGGTGCAGGTGGCGGATAACTCGACGCTGCCCGGCCATCACGCGGGGTATGTCGCCAGCCTGGGGGGAAGGCGGCGGGTTGCCTGGAAGTCGCGCACGCTCTGCCGCCGCCGGGGCAAATACACGCTTGGTCCGGCCATCGCTACAACTGGTGATCCGCTGGGCCTGTTTCGCCGGAATCTGCCCCTCTGGGCGGAGCGTTCGCTCGTCGTCCTGCCGGTGGTCTTGCCGCTTTCACAGTTTACCCTGTTCCCTGGCGGCATCCCTGGTCGTGGGCGCGGCTCGCAGCGTTCCCTGCAAACAACGACGAACGCCGCCTCTATTCGTGAGTATGTTCCTGGCGATAGCGTCAATCATATTCACTGGCCCTCCACTGCCCGCATAGGTACGCTGATGGTGCGGGAGTACGAATTAGACCCCACGCTTGACGCCTGGATTTTTCTCGATCTGAACGAGGGTGTGCAGGCAGGCCAGGGCGATAGCTCGACGGAAGAATATGGGGTCACGATTGCCGCGACGCTTGCCGCTTATCTGCTGCGCCAGGACATTTCGGTTGGCCTGGTGGTGAACTCAGGCCGCCGCGAGTTTGTCGCGCTGGATCGCGGGGATCGACAGATTGATCGTCTCCTGGAAGTGCTGGCGCTGGTGCATGCCGGGAGTGGCCCATCGCTTGCAGAAGCTCTGGCGCTGGATGGCCTTCATTTTGCTCGCAACACGATGGCGATTGTCATCACCCCTTCCTGGCAAGAGGACTGGCAGGTCGGCTTGCGTCACTTGCAGCGCCGCGGCGTGAAAACAGCGGTGGTGTCTATTGACCCCAGTACCTTCGATCATTTGCCCAGCAGCACGCGCGCCCTCAATAGCTTGATTGACCTGGGGGTGCCGACGCTGGTGGTGAATCGGGGCGACCCGTTGCTGCGTGTACTGGAACGGGGGCCAATTGGCTAACCAGAACATGATGGCGCCTTGCTGCCATCATGCGTACAGCCATAGGATATGCATAGAGCAAGGTCTTTGCTTGAAAAGAGATGAACAATTCAGCCAGGCCAGGCGTCTTTATAGAAGAGAGCAGGGTATCGCTCGCTCTTACGTATTTAAGGTAGCCAGGTTGGCTTCCTGGACAGAAAATAAGCAAAAAAGCCATCGTTGAGCGCAGTGGTTTAGAAAGCCAGGCTGGCAGAGTATCTGTTTTCTGCCCGCGAGGAGTGTGCCATGCAGGCCACCATGCAAGAAAGCAAGCAAGAAGATAAACAAGAGGCGTTGCCGCCTCAGCCAGACCGCCCTTCACTCTTTCCAGGATGGCGCAAAATACCGCTTCGGCCAGAGGAAGGCTGGGCCACGTTCATTTTCCTGGGGTTCGTGATCTACAGCGCCGTCTGGAGTATTCAGACGGTGAATTGGGTGAACGGGTTGCAGATTCTGACCTGGACCACCGGAGCCGGTCTGGCGCTGGGATTCATTGCCGCCAAACAGCACAAACTATCGCGCTTGCTGATGCACGCGATCATGATGGCGGCGGGCTTCTTACTCGCCTTTTGGGCGACGGCAGTGGCTTATCATGGCACTATTGGCAGCCTCTGGGAGCATTTTATCATCTGGCTGAGGAAGGCTGTTACCCCCAATACTGATACCAATGATGATGTGATGTTCCTGCTCTTCCTGGCGGTGCTGAGCTTCATTCTGGCCTATGTCAGTGTCTGGCTGGTGGCCCGCACCCGCCGCCCCTGGCTGGTGACGCTGGCGACTGCTATCGTCTTGCTGATCAATCTGTCCTATGCGAACGGCGACCTGATCTATCTGACGATTTTCTTGCTCGCCGGGCTGCTGCTGCTGGTGCGCTTTAATTTAAGCGAAGCCTATCGCCAATGGCGGCGTCGCTCGCTGCGCTACACCGCCGATCTGGGCTGGGATTTTATGGTGGCCGGCATGCTCTTCTCGGTTGGTATTCTGGTCTTTGGCTGGATCTTGCCCACAGCGGGGCAAAATACATCGGTAGCCAATTTCTGGAGCAGTGCGAGCAACCCCTGGGTTTCGGCTCAGCAGCTCTGGGAACGGCTGTTTCAAGTGCGCGGCGGTCCTGGCTCCAGCGCCTATTTTAGCAACCAACTGCGGCTGACCGGAAACGTTGATCTCCCCAATACGGTGATATTGACCTATACCACCCAGAGTTCAGGACAATACTTGATTGCCGTGACGCAAGATTTTTTCGATGGGCAGGTCTGGCATGTGACGGGGACCACCACCAGAAACTTCGACGCAAAGCAGAGTTTAGGGGTGGATAAAACCCTCTACGTGCCCGTTGACCAGAATATCCATCTGGTCAACCCCCCGTCAGGAAACCCCAACCAGTTCATCTTCGCGGCGGCAGACCCGTCCTCCTTCAGTGTGCCGGTGGGAACGACGAGGGATGTGAGCGGCTTCACCTCCTATTTCGCTCGCGGGCCGTTGGTTGGAGGACAGAACTATACGGCCACATCCTTTGTCTCTTTGGCTGATGAGAATACGCTGCGTCAGGTTCCGCTGCCTGCCGATGCTCAGGGAGGGGGCGATTTCTTTTATCCGCCGGACCTGCTGACGCGCTATACTCAGGTTCCCCTCGACCTGCAATCTGACCAGCAAATACGTCAGTTGGCGCTGGATTGGACAAGCGGGAAAACGAATATGTACGATATGGTCCAGGCGATAGAGAACCATCTGCGCTCTGGCTATCAATATAGCCAGCATAATCCCGATCCTCCCGGCAATCAAGATGTGGTCGCCTGGTTCCTCACTCAGTCAAAGAAAGGATTCTGTACCTATTTTGCCAGCGCGATGGTGATGTTGGCGCGCATGCTGAATATACCTGCGCGGGTGGCCTCAGGGTATACCAACGGTACATTTGATCAGGACAGCGGGCGCTGGGTCGTCAGGGGTACTGACGCCCATACCTGGGCGCAAATCTATTTTCCCAAGTATGGCTGGGTTAACTTCGAACCCTCGACAGGCTTCTCGTCCGTGATTCGCCCGCTTCCCAGCGTGACACCCACCGGTACCGAAACGCCTGGGCAGGACCAGACCCCTGTATCAAAGCCAACACCCAGGGTGGGGATCGACCCCAACAGCGGATTAGACTCAGGCTCGGCGCAGGCGCAGGCGGCTGATCTGCGCATGCGTTTGCTCCTGGGGGCCAGTGGAATGCTGGCGGTACTTATCCTGCTGTTCGGCGCAACGGCAATCTGGTGGCGTCGGCTGTTCCGGGGAATGAGTCCGGTGGCGCAAACATTTGGGCGGGTGACGCTGCTGGCAGGCTGGGCCGGACTCAAACCGAAACCCACACAAACCCCCTTTGAATACATGGACGGGTTGCAGCAGCACTTGCCGGTCCAATCCGAATCGCTCCAGCGTCTGAGCGAATTGTACGTGCAGGATCGCTGGGGAGCGGCTGATGCGGAATCGGGTGTGCTGGCGGAACTGCGCCAACTCTGGCGCCGTCTGCGGGGAAGTCTGGTGCGCGCGGTGATGCGTCGGCCCTCATTGAACCCCCTGGTCTGGGCGCGCCTGCTCCAGGAACGTCGCCACAGAAGAGTGAAATAAGCGTTTGCCAGGAAAGCGCGCAATCCGCGCTTTCCTGGCAAAAATTGCTTCCTACCCCTCTTGACTTTTCCTGGTTGTATGCCTTATACTTGCAATGACTTTACGAAAGGAGATGGGCACATGCAACGAGATGATCAACCCCGCAGCATCACGCTGCGACCGCGCGCCTTTGTGCCCTGCGCTGGGGCGTTGAACGTCCACAGCGGCGGGGGCCTTGCTGGCCGTCGCGCGCCCATCTCTCTGGCAGCTTGCTCATATAAGCCCTGACTTGTTGAGCTAAACAGTAAGCTCCCGACCGTGGGCACGCGAAAGATGCAGTGCCGACGGTTTTTTTTGCCTCTGCAAGATACTTCTGGTGCTCTGCATCTCTCTGCCCTATCTGGAGTTCGCGCCAAAAGATGCCACAATGTGGCGATTTATGCTCTTGATTGCGCCAAAAATATCTATATTTAATAGATTGTCTACAGCATCATAAATAAATTAAAAATAATGCTGCCCTTGCTTTTGTAACGTATCTCTGGTACAATAGTGGTGAATCGTAGCGCGTGTACGGCGAAAAGCCAGTGGTAAGCCTGTCCCAAAGGACATTCACAGCAGAGACATTGGATGGTACAGGTACAGCAGGAGGATGGTCATGAGCGTGAACTGGGCAACGGCGTCGCTTTCCTGACAGTGGCTGTCAGGAATCATTGAGTATAGTTGGTACAAGGGAGCGAGTGGGGTGTGGGCCTCCTGCAACCGGAATAGCAAGGGGCAAAAAGAACGTAGTTTCTAGTACCGCTCTTTCTTGAGCGTCTGCCTGACCGCGAAGGTGCGGAAGGCGGGAGGTAGAGTTCGATGGTTAGCCAAAGTTCAGCGCAGCTTGACGCATTAGAGATAGACCCGGCCAGATATGGCTCCGAGCAGGAGCCAGCGCAGTGGCGAGGCATGATCGAGATTACCCCCGAACTGTTGCAGGAAGATGCGTTGGTGGTCTCGCATGTTTCCAAACGCTTCTACAAGCAGCGGTCGCTGGCTTCCCGGCTGTGGGCGCTGAGACCGGGACAGCAGCACGGTAAAAATGGCAAAAGCGCTGGACGAGTAGTGCGAGCGGTGGACAATGTGACGCTGACGGTGAAGCGCCGCGAGATTTTCGGCATTCTTGGCTCGAATGGATCGGGGAAATCAACCTTGATCCGTCTGATTTCAACGCTGCTCGTTCCTGACGAGGGGACCACGCGCATCTTTGGCTACGATGTCGAGAAGGATGAGCGCAGGGTGCAGCGGCTGATCAATCGGGTGAGCGTTGATGCGGCGTTTTTTAAGAAGCTTAGCCCCTATGAGAACCTGATCTACGCGGCTCGCTTGTATGGCATGCCTGGCCCACAGGCGCGTAAAGAGATTTACGAGATTCTGATTCGGTTGGGCATCAAGCCTGATCGCATCTCACAAGGGTTGGAGAATATGTCGCGGGGCATGCAGCAGAAGGTAGCGATTGCGCGAGCCTTTCTAACCGCGCCAGTGCTGCTCCTGTTGGATGAGCCAACTACCGGCCTGGACCCGCGCTCTAAAGCGGATGTACAGGATTTTGTGCGCGAACTGCGCGATACACACGATGCAACGATCCTGCTGACGACACATGACATGGACGAGGCGGACGCCCTCTGTGACCGGATTGCCATCATTGATGGCGGGCGCATTGTGGCAATGGATACGCCAAATGCGCTCAAGCGGCAGGTAGGCGTGTTGCAGGGCAGGGATGGTCCGGCCAGTTTGCATGATGTCTTCATGCACTATACCGGACGCAATTGGGAAGAGTTTGAGGGTGAGGAGGAGGACGAGGAGAGCGACGACTAGCCCCATCGGACAGCGCAACAGGCGCTCTCGGTGAGCCAGTCGCGCTGCTGGCCTCGCTCCTCCCGTTCTCTGGTGAAAGCAAAGAGGAGCGAGCAATGCTCGATATAAGACTGCGAACGGTGGATCGGGTCTTTGCCCGCCACCCGAAGTCATACCTGTTATGCGAAGGGTGCCTGATTCACGAGGCTGAGGTGCGCGCCATCTGGGCAACTCCCATCTACGCGCTCAGTGGCGCTCAGGTCGAGTGGATCGTCGCCCAGACCGGCCACTTTGATAACGAGGCGATCCGCTACTACTGGCCCGCGATTCTGGCGCATCTGGTCCGCGAGCCAGTGCTTGGCGACTGGTGGGAGCCACTCTTTGTCCGGCTCTACACCTACCGCCAGGGCTTCACCAGCGTCGAGCGCCAGGCAATTGAAGAGGTGTTGGTGAGCCTCCTGGCCGAGCCTGAAGTGCAGCCGGTTGAGCAGGCGGTCATTGCGGCGTTCCTGGCCTTCTGGGTCGAGGATACGGCGCTGGTCTGCGAGCTGGTTACGGAAAGTATTCAGGAGACGTGGCGCCAGATTCTGGCTGAGCCAGAGCCGTTTGGCGAGTGGAGCGACCTGGATCGGCTCTGGAACCTGGCACAGCTTCGGCTGGCGCCACATGGCCTGCGCAGCGTGCCGCTGGAGCGCTGCCTGTTGCTCGAAGAGTTGCTGGCAGGGCTGTGTAGGCCGCTGGCGTTGATCTAAAGGCTGTCATCGGGGGATGCCATAGCTGTGGCATCCCCCTCGGTGGCAGAACGGCAATAGCAAGAGTATCCACACGTAGTACGGAGTGTCCAGGCACAAGAATCGGAGGAACGGACGAATGGTCTTACCTGCTGGAGTCGTGCGCAATGCCCGCGCCTCCTATGCCTTCTTTGAGCGGAATATGAACCTGACCAAGCGTTACTGGGCCTGGGAAGTGGTCTGGCTGGTCTATAACATCGTCAACGCCATCAGCGTAACCTACATCGGGGTGAGTGCTCCCTTAATCACCGGGACGCCGATTGATACCAATTACTTCATTCTCTATCTCATGATCGGAACGGTGGTGTGGAGCTACCTGAGCGTGGCCTTCGATCAGGTGACAGAGACGATCACCATTGAGCGTTGGGAAGGGACGATTGAATATACCTTCATGGCGCCCATTGCCCGGCTGACACAACTGCTGGGAAGCTGCCTCTTTGCTGTGGTGCATGGCTTGTTCTTCGTGGCTGTGCAGCTTGTGGTCATCAGCCTCTTCTTCCACCTCGATTTGAGCCACGCTAATGTCCTGACCAGCGTGGGCATGCTGTTGATTGGCAGCGTCTCCTTTATTGGCTTCGGGATCATGGCGGCAATTCTGCCGCTGCTCTATACCGAGCGCGGCGCGCAGATGGCCTATATCGTGCGGGCGCTGATCCTGCTGGTGTCGGGCGTCTATTATCCCATCAGCGTGCTGCCTGGCTGGATGCAGGTCATTGCGCGCATCTCGCCGGCCACGTATGTGCTGGATGGGATGCGGGCAGGCTTGCTCAACGATCAACCCCTGACGGCGCTCTGGGGAGACATCTGGCCTTTGCTGCTGGCCGGGATAATCAGCATTCCCGCGGGACTCTGGATTTTCCGCAGGGCAGAACGCTACGCCAAGCGCACCGGAAGGCTCAAGCGTAACGGCTAACGATCTGGCGCAGAGAGAGGGGTACGGACAGAGCGGCGCGCCGCTCTGTCCGCTTCCAGTCCACTTGATCAATTGGCCCATCCTATCAAAGCCGATAGGACACTTCAGATTGGAGCTTGAGAAGCGAATGCCGAATACAAAAGAGGCTCTTATAGATGGTACCGGAGAGGCTGACATGCGCTCAGGTCTTGCATTCGATGAGCAATCGGCTCATCACCATGGCGCCCGCCCGCTGGCGATCAAGACCGAGCATGTCAGCCGAATCTATAAGCTGCGTCGGCAGAAAGATAGCAAGGGAGAAAAGCAAAAAACGCTCGTTGCCCTCAATGATGTCAACCTGGAGGTCTCCCAGGGCGAGTTGTTCGGCCTGCTGGGGCCGAATGGGGCAGGCAAGACGACGCTGATTAAGATTCTGACGACGCTGCTGGCTCCAAGCGGTGGCTTCTGTTACGTTGATGGCCTGGATGTCGTCAGGCAAGCTCAGGAGGTGCGGCGGCGTATCAGCATGGTCAGCGGCGGCGAAACCAGCGGTTATGGCATTCTGACGGTGCGCGAGAACCTCTGGATGTTCAGTCAGTTCTATGGCATCAGTTGGAAAGATGCCAATCAGCGCATTGCTGACATGCTCAAGGTCGTGGAACTGGAGAGCCACGCGAACGCGCGCATCAGCGGCCTCAGCACCGGCCAGCGCCAGCGCATGAACTTCTGCCGGGGCTTTATCACCGATCCCAAGGTGGTCTTTCTGGACGAGCCAACGCTTGGCCTGGACATCAACGCGGCGCGCATCGTCCGCCGCTTCACCCGCGAGTGGATGCAGCAGAACCCTGGCCGCACCGTGCTGCTCACCACGCATTATATGGCCGAGGCCGACGAACTCTGTGACCGCATCGCTATCATTGATCACGGGGCTGTGCTGGCCTGCGATACACCCGCCAACCTGAAACATCTGCTCCAGAAGCAGCCGGTCTTCGAGGTGACCGCTTCGGGCATCACCGAGCGCACTATCGAGGCTCTGGAACACGCGCCTGGCGTGGTGCGCGTGATTGGCGAAGCCGACGAGAGCGGCAGCGCGTATAGACTCAAGTTCATTCTTGAGGCCGAGGCGGCGATTGGCTCGGTGATCAACGCCTTGACGGAGCAGCAGGGGCGCATTCTCAGCCTCCAGAAGAATGAGCCGACCCTGGAGGATGTTTTTGTTGCGCTGGTTGGCCGCAGCCTAACCGCTGAAGACGCGAATGGGGGTTAGCACTGTTGCGCTGGCTGGCCGCAGCCTAACCGCTGAAAATCATAATGAGGGTTAGCACCCTGCGCAGCAGCGATTAAGGGAGCAAACTGTGGAGAAAAGCACAGGAATGAGATTGGTTCTGCGCACGATGTACGCGCGCGCCTATCCGCGTGTCTTTGGGGCCAACCGCGAGCTAAGCTGGGTATTCTTCGAGATATTTGTGCCGCTGGTCAATACGTCGGCGTTTGTCTTCCTCTACCGGGCGCTGCACGCGCCAGAAGCCTATGTTGGCTTCGTGATTCTGGGCGGCGCGATGGCGACCTACTGGCTGAATATCCTCTGGATGATGGCCTCCCAACTCTATTGGGATAAGCAGGAAGGGAACCTGGAACTCTACGTCCTCTCGCCCACCTCGCTGATGGCGATTCTGCTGGGCATGGGTGTTGGCGGGCTGTATATGAGTACGCTGCGGGCGGCCACGATTGCGGTGATTGGCACGTTGATCTTTGGCGTGAGCCTCGATGGCAGCCAGTGGGCGTTTGCCTTGCTCGTCTTTGTGGTGGCAATGGTCGCCCTCTATGGCTTGGGGATGGTCCTCAGTTCCGTCTTCTTGATGTGGGGGCGCGAAGCCTGGCAAGTTTCGCTGGCGCTGACCGAGCCGGTGTACTTTCTGTCGGGGATGAACTTTCCCCTCAGTAAGTTATTTAGCAGCGTCCCTGGCGTCCTGAGCCTCTTTTCCGCCGTTATCCCGGTGAGCTTTGCGCTGGATGCGCTGCGGCAGTTGCTCTTTCCTGGGCAGATCATCGGGGTCTTGCCACCCGCCACCGAGGTGCTGATCCTGGGCGGGATGGGGATTGTTTTTATTGCCAGCGCCTATTTCTTGCTCAAGCGCATGGAATGGCTGGCAAAAGTTGAGGCTCGGCTGAGCCTGCGCTGGCAGTAGAGGGTGTGAACTATGATTGACGCCATACGCCGACCCGCGCGCTATGCCGCTCTGCGTGAGAGCATCCGCGAGGGCGCGCGTACTTTTCGCATTGCCGCCTGGCTGGGCTGGCAGATCGAGAGTAACTGGGCTGATCCCTTTGTCTTCTTCAGCTTCACCATCTTGCGCCCGCTGGCGACGGCCTTGATGCTGCTGGTGATGTATGAAGTCGTGGCGCGCGGCCAGAGCGGCGGGTACTTCTCGTATCTCTATATCAGCAACGCCTTCTTTGTCCTGGTCATTCAGACGATGGCGGGGCTGGCCTGGACGATCTTCGATGACCGGGAAGCGTATAAGATGCTGAAATACATCTTTACCTCTCCCGCGCGCCGGTTTCCCTATCTGCTCGGCAGGGCGACGGCGAAAACGTTGGTGGCGCTGCTGACCGCGACTATCTTGCTGGCGGTTGGTGTCTTGTTCCTGGGGCTGCATCTCAATCTGGCGCAGATCGAATGGGGCTGGGCTGTCGTCTATTTCCTCTTGGGGCTGGTCATTCTCGCCAGCCTGGGGGTTGTCCTGGCTGGCATCGCGCTGCTGGTCGCCAGGCATGGAGAGGCTATTGGCGAAGTGACGGCTGGGATGCTGCTGCTCTTCAGCGGCGCTTACTTCCCGCCCGATATTCTGCCGCCAGTACTGAAGCAGGTGACGCTGGCAATGCCGATCACCTACTGGCTGGAGGGGATGCGCCGCGCCCTGAACGGGGGGATTATCGTGGGAACAGCCTCCAATGGACGCGGCGGCACAATCACTGGCCCCATCAGTCCGCTGCTGGCGCAGTTCGATAACTGGCGGCTGCTGCTCATCATCCTGCTGAGCGCCGCGCTCAGCGCGGTGTGTTCGTTTTTCTTCTATCGCTGGATCGAACACCAGGCGAAGGAGCGCGGCATGATTGATCGGCTGACGGGGTATTGATAGCGTAGCAATACCCCTGGGAATCCTCTTCTAAAAGATGGAAGGGAAGCGCATGCCCACTCGGGAAGTCGTTGTGATTGCTATTAGCGGACCCAGTGGCGCAGGAAAAACCACTCTGGTTGAAAAGGTGGCGACCCTATTGGGGAATGCGACCACGCTCTTTTATGATCACTATAGGGCTGTGGCGCACTGGCACCCGGATATTCGTCAATGGGTAGAGCAGGGATGTGACCCAAACCAATGGGCCAACATTCCGCAACTGGTAGAGGATGTACGCGCGTTGCGTGAAGGCCGAGCGGTTGTTTCTCCAAAAAGCGGGCAGGTAGTCGAGTCGGCTCCCTATATCGTATTGGAAGAACCCTGGGGCAGAGATCGAGACGAACTGAAGCCTTTGATTGATTTCGTGGCCCACATAGCAATTCCCCTGGACATTTCGCTCTGCCGCAAGCTCCTTCGAGATGCCGCCAACCCTGCTTTGCGCTTTGACCCGCTTGCCTTTGCCCAGGACTACCTGACGGAGCGCATCGGGGAAGTTTATCGGCGGCAACAGCAAGTGAGCGAGCATGCAGATTTGGTACTGGATGGCCTGCAACCTCCAGATGAGTTGGCTGAGGCAATCGCTGAACAAATACGCCTGCGCTACTGAGCATCTGCCGACCCATTGCCAGAGCGAGCAAGAACGGTAGACCAAGCGTTCTTGCTCGCTCTGAAGCGTTATTGGGGTGAGGGGAAGAGGGAGTTTACACGCATGGCAAGGCCCTGATCGCCTTCCACCTTCAGCTTGCCGGTCATAAAGGCGTTGATCGCGTTCAGCTTGCCAGCCGTGATTGCCAGCCAATCTTCAGTGGCAAGCTTAAAACGGGTGGTGGGGGCATCAACGCCGCCCTCAATCAGCTCGCAGGCGTCATTAGCAATTTTTAACGCCCAGGAGCCGCCGCCGTCACCGGAGAGATCCCACTGAAGGGTTGCATCCACGCCCTTGGCTGCGGAAGCGTTGAAGTGTTCCTGCATGTACTTGAAGGTATCGCCTGCTGATATTTGGTCCATCGGTGTTTGCTCCTTCTTTCCTATTCATTCAAGGCTCAGGCTATATCGCCGATGCCTGGGGCCACAACGGTATATCCTCTGTCGTTATCGAAGGCCGCTTCAGGGGGCTGTAGAAGCCCCTGGCTTTCGTCATGGGATACGTTCACTTGAGCAGATCGCGGGCAATGACCACGCGCTGAATCTGGTTAGTACCTTCGTATATCTGAGTGATCTTGGCGTCGCGCATCATCCGTTCGACGGGGTAATCCTTGATGTAGCCGTAGCCGCCGAGAAGCTGGACGGCATCGGTGGTCACTTCCATAGCGGTGTCTGAGGCAAAGAGTTTTGCCATTGCCGAATAGCGGCTCACATCGCTTTCGCCGCGATCAATGCGCTCGGCCACGTCATAGACCAGCAAGCGGGACGCCTGGACTTTGGTTGCCATGTCGGCCAGCATGAACTGAAGACCCTGGTTTTCGGCGAGCGCCTTGCCGAACTGCACGCGCTCTTTGGTGTACTGGACAGCGAAATCAATCGCTCCCTGCGCCACGCCCACCGCCTGCGCGCCGATGCCGGGGCGCGTGCGGTCCAATGTCATCAAAGCGATCTTGAAGCCATCACCTTCGCGTCCCAGCAGGTTTTCGGCGGGGACTTCGCAGTCCTCAAAGAGCAGTTCGCCAGTCTGCGAGCCGCGAATGCCCATCTTCTCTTCGATTTTGCCGATGCCGAAGCCAGGGGAGTCTTTTTCAACGATAAAGGCGCTGATGCCACTGCGCGTCCCTTTAGCGGGGTCGGTGACGGCAAAGACGACGTTGACGTGCGCCAGACCGGCGTTGGTGATGAAGCGTTTCGAGCCATTGAGGATATATGTATCAGCCTTCTTGACGGCGCGAGTGCGCATACCTCCAGCATCGGAGCCGGAGCCTGGCTCGGTGAGGCCGTAGGCCGCCAGCCATTCACCGCTGGCGCAGCGCGGGAAGTAGCGGCGCTTCTGGTCGTCGGAGCCGACCAGCGCAATGGGCAGGGTGCCAAGCTGCTGCACAGCGAGGATGAGCGAGGTGGTGACGCAATATTTCGCCAATTCCTCGATGACCATGACGATAGAGAGCTTGCTGGAGCCGATGCCGCCATACTCTTCCGGGAAGGGCATCCCCAGGATGCCTTGCTCGGCCAGCAGGTCTTTGATGTCCCAGGGGAACTGGCCGGTAGCGTCTATGTCGGCGGCGCGCGGCGCGACTTTCTTGCGGGCGAGTTCGCGCACCACCTCCATCATCAATTTTTCTTCGTCAACAAGCTGCACAGCCATCTTCTCGCTCTCCTTTGAGGCAGGGCCAGGCGTCGGGCGTCAGGCAATTCGTTCTCTAGAGATAGGTATCCCCTGCTAAGAGTATACGGGTTGAGGCGCTGCGGCGTCAACTGCAAGGAAGCGCAAGAAACGCCTCAAGCAAGGAGGCTGAGTAGTAGTTGCGGAGCGCGGCTGAACGTGATATAATACGTCAGAAAACGAGGGATGTACGTAAGAAAAGTGGGCGCCCCCCACTTTTCTGCTTGGATAGACCTTTTAGGGTGGAGCAGGGTCGTGGAGTTGTTCCGGCGATCTGCCGGCGGGAGGGTGGCAGCATGAGAAGTGAGTTTCAAGCTGCAATCTCGCAGCTTACTTCCGAAAAGAAGCTACCGCAGGATGTGGTGATGGAGACCGTCGCCAAAGCCCTGCTGGCAGCGTATCAGAAGAGTACGGGGCGTGGAAACAACGTCCGTATTGAAGTAGACAAACGGGGCGACATTCGCATCTGGGCGGCAAAGCATGTCGTCGCGGTGGTGGGTGATGCCAACGAGGAGATTTCGCTCGGCGAAGCTCAGCAGTTGAACCCGAAAGCCGCGCTCGGCGAGATGATCGAGGTAGAATCCCCAGCCATCTTTAACCGCATTCCGGCACAGACAGCCAAACAGGTGATTTTGCAGCGCATCCGCGAGGCGGAGCAAGAATATCTGTACGAAAGCCTGAAAGATAAACTGGATGATCTGGTGCTGGGCATCATCGTGCGGCGCAGCGATAGGGATAAAGATACCTTTGTGCTTGATCTGAATGGGGCTGAGGCGCTGTTGGAGCCGCGCGAGCAGGTACAGGCTGAAAAGTATCGCGTCGGCCAGCGCCTGCGGGTCTATGTCTATGACATTCGCAGGAGCCAGGGGAAGGGCCTGCAAGTGATGGTGTCGCGCACTCATCGCAATGTCGTCAAGCGCCTGTTTGAGTTGGAAGTGCCAGAGATTTTCGATGGGTATGTCGAGATCAAGGGCATTGCCCGCGAGCCAGGCAGCCGGTCGAAGGTTGCTGTCTGGGCGCGCCAGGAAGGGCTTGATCCGATTGGCTCTTGTGTTGGCGTGCGGGGTACGCGCATCAATAATATTGTCAACGAACTCAACGGGGAAAAGATTGACATTATCCTGTGGGATCCTGATCAAGCGACGTTTGTTGCGAACGCGCTCAGCCCGGTGAAGCCGCTGCAAGTGGACTTGAGGGAGTCTGACCATACAGCCCTGGTGACGGTTGCCGAGAAGCAGCTCTCGCTTGCCATCGGCAAGGATGGGCAAAACGCCCGACTTGCTGCCCGGCTGACAGGCTGGCGTGTTGATGTGATCAAGCCAGGTGAGCAGCCCCGCGAAGAAGACGCCGAGCGAGCCGCTCCCGCGAAGGATCTGGTGATGGAGCGTGAGCCGCGCAAGGCGCCGCTGGGTGGCCTTGATCTCTCCAGCCTTGACCTGGATGCGTTTAACGACTGATCTGCCTGGCGTCGCTGAATATGAACACAGAAGCGAGAAATCGCTCTGCTCTTGATGCTCTGATAAAGAAGGGAGGCAGCGAGGTGACTGGAACCTCTGCTCAAGCTGCGCAAGGTAAGCGCGCCAATGCTCCCAAGCGCCCCAGGCATGTGCCTCAGCGCACGTGTGTTGCCTGCCATCAGGTCAAGCCAAAGCGGGAATTGCTGCGTATTGTGCGCACACCAGAGGGGCATGTCGAAATGGACCCGACGGGGAAGAAGTCGGGCCGGGGCGCTTATCTGTGCGCCACGCGCTCTTGCTGGGCGATAGCCCTGAAAAAGAAGCGCCTGGAGCAGGAATTAGAAACAACGATCTCTGAGGAAGATCGCGCTGCGCTGGAAGCTTACGCAGCAACATTGCCCCAGCCAGAGGCGGCGCCTCGTGTCGTGGCAGCAGCGTCCGAACGCTCGCCATAACGCGGGGATGGCGCTGCATGAAGCATGCAAGGCGCTGCACCGGAATCGCTGCTATAGTCAGTGTATTCTTTTCGTATGTGTTTCCAATCTATCGTCATCGTATCTCTGATGTTTGTCCACGATGGACCATCTCAACAGTCCCGCAGAGAGGCTGGCAGCCAATGCGGGGAGGCAGTTATGGCAAGCCGATGTTTGCGACCTGAATAGCATAAGCGAAAAAGCTGCGCGAATCGACCAGGGCCGGATAACTGCATCCCTTCAGGGCTGGCCTCTCTTTGTGGAGAGCGCCAGCCCTGTTATTTTTGGTCGTTCCCATTTCTGCACTACTCTTTTTACAAGATCGATAGCTGTACCTGTAGCCTTAGCTGAGGTCGTCACAGCATCGAAGGAGGTAAGACATGACGCAGCATCCTGCTGATTTTGAACACCCTGAAGGTTCGGAGAAGGAGCCTCGCTCGAACCCCACCTCTCGATCACCTCAGCGGCGCTCGGCTGGAACACCATCCAGCCCTCCTGCATCGAGCGAAGCGCCTGCCCGCCCTGCGAGTCAGAGCGGTCCCGCGAGCGCAAATTATCCTGCCCGGCCAGCAGGCCAGGGCGCGCCTTTCAATCGCCCGCCGTCTGGTGGTTTCCCGCCAAGGCCAGGAGCCTCCTCTGAGGCGGGGAATCGTTCTCCCTCTGGGAGCGTACCTTATCGTCCGGCGTCTTCGGGGTCATTTCGCCCGGCGCAAGGAGGTTTTGGGCCGCGCTCATCGGGGCCTGTCGGATCAGCCCGTAATGGCTCAGGCGGCAGTGCTGCTGGTAGGCGCCCATCAGGGCCGCCATCTGGTCGTGGCCGATCCCACAATGGACGCTCTTCCGGTCGGCGCACTGATCGCCGCCAATCGGCTGGAGGGCCGACGAATGGGCAGGGGCGCACAGCAGTGGCTGTGAAGGCCCGGCCAACCGAGCCAGTGGCGATTCCCCCGCAGGTTCCGGTGCGCGATCTGGCGGCGCTGCTGGAAGTGGCGCCGATGGAGATCATTCGTGAGTTATTCAAGCACAATATTCTTGCCAATATTAATCAGGTCATTACCTATGAGTCTGCTGCGCTTGTGGCAAAGGAGCTTGGCTACGAAACTCTGGAGGCCGCGCCTCCCCCGACACAGAGTGCTCAGAAGCATGAGCCGAGCGGACATGCTGGCGGGCACCATGAGGCGCATCTGGTCCATCGCTCACCAGTGGTGACGGTGATGGGGCATGTGGATCATGGGAAGACCTCGCTCCTGGATACTATTCGCAAGACGCGCGTGGCAGCGGGTGAGGCTGGTGGCATTACCCAGCATATCGGCGCGTATCAGGTGGAGGTGAATGGGAAGAAGATCACGTTCCTTGACACACCCGGGCATGAGGCATTTACCGCCATGCGCGCGCGTGGGGCGCAGGTGACAGACATTGCGGTGATTGTCGTCGCGGCGGATGATGGCGTGATGCCCCAGACACTGGAGGCGATTGACCACGCACGCGCGGCTAAGGTGCCTATTATCGTGGCGCTCAACAAGATGGATAAGCCGGGCGCGAACCCTGATCATGTGAAGAGTCAGCTTGCTGATGCCGGAGTGGTGATCGAAGAATATGGCGGCGATGTGGTCTGCGTTCCTGTCTCTGCAAGACAGAATACGGGTATTGATGAATTGCTAGAGATGATCTTGCTGGTAGCCGATGTGCAAGACCTCAAAGCGAACCCGCAGGCTAAAGTGCTGGGGGCTATTATTGAGTCCAGGCTGGATAAAAACCGGGGTGTTGCGGCGACGGTGCTGATCGAGCAAGGCTCATTGAAAGTGGGCGATGTGGTGGTGGTTGGCGCTATTTTTGGTCGGGTGCGTGCGATGTTCGACGACAAGGGCAAGCAGATCAAGAAGGCTGGCCCTAGCACACCAGTCGAGATTCTTGGCCTGCCTGAAGTACCCAGGGCTGGTGATCGGCTGGTGGAGGTAGCTGACGAGAAAACGGCGCGGTCCCTTGCCACCCAGCATGCGCAACAACAGAAAGTGGAGAGCGCGGGCGGCACGCGAGCTATCAGCCTGGATAGTCTTTCATCCGAGATTCAGGCAGGGAAGGTCAAAGAATTAAACCTGCTCATCAAAGCTGACGTGCAAGGTTCATTAGAGGCGATCAAGCAAACGCTGGACCGGCTTGACGAGGATACTGTGAAGGTGCGTATTCTGCACGATGGCGTGGGCAATATTTCCGAGACAGATGTCCATCTGGCTTCCGCCTCCAACGCGGTCATTATTGGCTTTAGTGTCAAAGTTGATTCTGCGGCGCAGCGTCTGGCGCAGAACGAGGGCGTTGATATTCGCTCGTATGATGTTATCTATAAGCTCGGCGATGATATTGAGGCGGCTCTGAAGGGCATGCTGGAACCCACGTATCGTGAGCAGGTTGATGGGCATGCTGAGGTCTTGCAACTCTTCAAGGTTGGCAAGACGACGGTTATCGCTGGCTGCCGTATCACCGATGGCAAGCTGATGCGCTCTTCTCAGGCGCGTGTGCTGCGCAATGGGAAAGTAGTCTTGAGTGGGCAGATTGCTTCGCTGCGGCGCGGCAAGGATGATGTGCGCGAGGTTGCCAGCGGCTTTGAGTGTGGGGTGACGCTTGAAGATTTCAATCAGTTTGAAGTTGGCGATGTCATTGAGGCGTTTTCTAAGGTGAGGGCTTAGGGCCACAAGGGACTGGCCCATGAGGAAAGAGGCGCTGACCCAGCGCCAGTGTCTCTTTCCCAGCCTTCAGGGCTTGAGCGCTGGCCTTCTAATCTTCAGGGAGGTGGTCCTTATGACGACGTGGCGACAAGAACAACTCGCCGAGGTGATTGCCGAAGAGTTGAGTGATCTGATTCGCACCCGCATGAAAGACCCGCGTATTGGTTTTGCCAGCATTACCGATGTGGAGCTTTCGGGTGATTTGCGCCATGCAAAAGTGTTTGTCAGTGTCCTTGGCGCCCCCGAAGAGCAGCGGGCAACGCTGCAAGGTCTGGAACATGCTGCTGGATTCCTGCGCCATGAACTGGCGCAGCGCCTCACTATTCGCCATACGCCAGATATTCTGTTCCGGTTGGATGAATCTATCGAGCGCGGGACACGGATTCTCCAGTTGATTCACGAGATGGAGACTCAGGGACAGATGGCGTCATCCAGCGAGGGAGCGCGAGGGCCGACGCCAGCAATTGAACGGCAGGAACACCCCTCCGAGGCGCGCGCGCCTCAGCGAAATGATCAGACCTGATGAGCGCAGGGTTGTTAGAACGGCGGGAGCAGGGAGACACGCTTCCTGCTCCTGCCGTCTCTGTATGCGCTGGCGCGAAAGGGGGGATTCTGTGGTTCAATTCTCGAACGACGCTTCAGAAGGGCTTGACAGCGAACAGGTTCAGGCGGCCTGGGCGTTGATGATGGAGGCCGAGCGCATCGCTCTGCTGGCGCATGAACACCCCGATGGGGACGCGCTGGGAGCGGCGTTGGGTCTGGCGCATGTGCTGCGGGGATTCGGGAAGACCTGTGTAGTCGCCTGCGCCGACCCACCGCCCGCGCTCTATGCGTTTTTGCCGGGCGTGACCGAGGCGCAGACCGATCTGGGGGACGAGGCGTTTGATCTGGTGGTTGCTCTGGATGCAGGGGAACTGAGCCGCTATGGCGCGCTCTACGAGCGACACCGCGCGTTTCTGGACCACGCGCTGGTGGTGAACATCGATCATCATGTTACCTCAGAGGGCTGTGGGCAGGTGAATATCATTGATGTGGCGTCGGCGGCGACGGCAGAAGTGATTACGCTGCTGCTGATGCAGGTGGGCGCTGCTATTTCCCGTGATGCGGCTATATGCCTGCTGACGGGTATTATCACTGATACCCGCGCCTTCGAGTTCAGCGCCACCACGCCGCGCACGCTGGAGGCGGCTGCTCATTTGATGCGCGCCGGGGCCGTTCCGGCAGATATTGTCAAGCCGGTCTATCGGATCAATTCGCTCCCGAAGGTGCGCCTCTGGGGGCAGGTGCTTAGCGCGGTGGAAAGCGCCCTTGATGGTCGGCTGGTCTGGTCGGTTTTGACGGAAAAGATGCTTCAGAAGAGCGGGGCGACTGCTGATCTGGAGGATGGGCTGCCCAGCTATTTGATTGATATTCAAGGCGCTCAGATTGCGGCGCTCTTCAAGGAGCATCCAGATGGCTGCCCGCGAGTGAGCTTGCGTACCGTTCATCCCTACGACGCGGCGGCGATGGCGGCGCACTTCGGCGGCGGGGGGCATGTGCGCGCTGCTGGTTTCGCCTTTCAGGGGACGTTTGACGAGGCCAGGCGCGAGACGCTGGCGTATCTGGAACAGCAGTTGCGTGATGCAGAGCATAAGAAACAGAAGTAGTACGTTTTTTCCTGATGGGTATGGGTCTCCGGTATGGATGGGATTTTTAACATAGATAAAGCTGTCGGCATGACTTCCCATGATGTCGTGGCGCGCGTGCGGCGGCTCACGCGGCAGCGGCGTGTGGGGCATGCTGGTACGCTGGACCCGGCTGCCAGCGGTGTCTTGCCTGTCTGTCTGGGCAAGGCGACACGGGTGGCGGAATATCTGAGCGCGAGCGGTAAATGCTATCGGGCTGTCGTGGTGTTTGGGGTGGTGACGGATACTTACGATGCTGAGGGCGAGGCGCTGCGCAGCGCGCCGGTTCATCTGACACGCGAGCAGATTGCGAAGGCGCTGCCGGAGTTCCTGGGACATCAGATGCAACTCCCTCCCCTGTATTCAGCGATTAAACTGGCCGGACAGCCGTTGTACAAGCTGGCTCGCGCAGGGATTGAGGCAGAGCGCCAGGCGCGACCCATAGACATCTATCGGCTGGATATAGTGGATTGGCAGCTTCCGGCGCTGACGCTGGAGGTGGAATGCAGCAAAGGGACGTACATTCGTTCGCTGGCGTATGATCTGGGGGAGCGCCTGGGGTGTGGAGCGCACCTGGGCGGTCTGGTGCGCTTGCGCAGCGGCCCATTTACGCTGGATGAGAGCCTGACTCTGGAAGAATTAGCCCAGGCGCTGGAAGATGGGAGCTGGGTCAACTACCTCTATGCGGCTGATGAGGCGCTGCTTGATCGCCTGGCTGTCATTGTGGGACCGGCTGCGGAGAAGCGGGTGCTGCTGGGTCAGGAGCTTCAATTTGCCGGGTCTTCCACTCTACAGGCTTTAGAAGAAGGGCCGTTACTACTCGATGCCTCGCTCTTGCGGGCGTATTCCACCGACGGGCGTTTTCTGGGTATTCTCTGCTGGCAAGCCTCTACCCACACCTGGCGTCCCCAGAAAGTACTTAATAGCACGCCTGTGGATTAGCGCGATCTCATGTGCTTTCTGGTGTTCTGGCTCATAGTCGCTCTGTAGAAACCGTGATGGCGTGGTATCCGTTTAGCATGTGGGGATGATGATAGCGGAGGTCGCTGCTTCATCTCTCTGGCGCAGGCAAGTGTAGAAGAGTGTGAACTACCGGCGCAAGCAAGTGTAGAAGAGTGTGAACTACCTCACACTCTCGTGGAATTCTTCCGTTTTGGGGCTGGTGTCTTCGGAAGTCTATGGTACGATAACGAGGCGGGTAATGCGGAGATAAGGAAAAGAGCGTCTCTGATTGTCACTACGCAGAGATACTGATTGCAGGCACTGCCCTGCTGTGGTAGTATGAGTTGGGGAGACAGAGAAGCATTGATATGCAGGTTATTCGTGATCTGGCAACACTGACACCTGATACACCATTTGCCCTGACTGTTGGCGTGTTTGATGGCATTCACCGAGGACATCAGCACCTCATCAAGCAGACGGTGTTGGCTGCGAAGGCGCTGGGCGGGAAAGCCGGAATGATTACCTTCTGGCCGCATCCGCTGGAAGTGCTGCACCCGGAAAGGCAGATTCGCTACCTGACGATGCTGGAGGAGAAGTTGGAACTTCTGGCGACGTTGGGTATGCTTGATCTGGTGGTTGTGTTGCCGTTTACGCCATCTCTGGCGCGCACGTCGGCAAGCGAGTTTATAGACTTGCTGATGAATCATCTGGCGCTGCGCGCGCTGGTGGAAGGCACTGATTTTGTTTTTGGGCATAACCGTGAAGGAAATATGGCCTTTCTGACAACATATGGGCAAGCGCGTGGCTTTGCTGTGCAGACCATTGATTTGCAGGTTGCCGATCAACGGCGGATCAGCAGCACGCATATCCGCACCTTGCTGGCCGATGGGCAGGTAGGGGAGGCAGCGGCGCTGCTGGGGCGTCCCTATAGCGCGCAAGGGGTGGTCGTGCAGGGCGATCAGCGCGGGCGTCTGTTGGGCTTTCCGACAGCCAATCTGAGGATCGATCCTCGTAAGATTCTCCCCGCCGATGGGGTATATGCGGTGCGTGTCCGTGTAGAAGGCGCGCTGTATCATGGAGCTACAAATATTGGCGTGCGCCCGACGTTGGACGGAACCAGGCATCTCACCGAAGTCCATGTGCTGGATGTGCAGCGGGATCTGTACGGCAAAGAACTTGAAGTGCAATTTATTGCACGCTTGCGCGGAGAGCAGCGCTTTGCTGGTGTAGAAGCGTTGCAAGCGCAGATTGCGGTAGATGTCCAGCAGGCCCGCGTGGCGCTGGGCCAGTATGCTGAACGCGAGGCAGAGAGGGGTGAGAGCGGTGAACGTGCTCTCGAAGTTTGAGTCGTTCATGACATCGATGGTAGAAGGGAGCTTTGGCCGCGTGTTCCGCTCGAAATTGCAGCCTGTGGAACTCAAGCGCAAGCTGGAGCGCCACATGGAAGATCACCTCCTCATCCTGGGCGAGGGCCGTCGCCAGGCGCATAATTTCTATGATGTTGCGCTCAATCAGAAAGATTATGATGGCCTGAGTAGCTGGCGCGCGCTGATTCCTGAATTACAACAGTATTTGATTGATGTGGCCCGCGAGCGCGGTTACACGCTGACAACCAAACCGGTGGTGAAGCTTCATGTGGACGCGCATATGGTTGTGGGCAATATCCATATAGACTCTAGCCTGGTTGATTCACACCATCCCGCGCAGAACCCCAATGTAGCGCAGGCGCTGGCTGGCCCGGATGCGCCGATGCACACGGTAACGATTGATGTGTCTGAGGGCTTTAAGCAGGCGATGCTGGAGGCCCAGCAGGCGCGGGCAGGCGCTCCGCATCGCCCAGGGCAGCCCTATCCATCCCAGGCTCCCCCATCGAACTTCCAGCAGCCGTATGGCGCTCCTTCTGCGGGAGGGATACCTTATCCGCCCCAGGCGGCTCCGGCGGGGCATCTGCCCCAGGCGGTCCTTCGTCTGCGCCGACGTGGGGGCCAGACGGGCGCGGAGCAGGTCTATCGGCTAGATCGTGAGGTCATACAGATTGGCCGCCATGTCTCCAACGATATTGTGGTGAATGATCGGCGAGTCTCGCGGCATCATGCCCAGGTGCGCTTTGAGAATGGCCGCTTTGTCATTTATGATCTTGGCAGCTTGAACGGGATTGGCATCAACCGTACTACTGTTCGCCAGCATACGCTGCGTGATGGGGATCTTGTCTCGGTTGGAAGCTATGATTTTATTTTTCACCAACGGAGGTAAGCGACCTGCATGGACTTACAGCTTGATCAGTTTTTATTCATCCTGCGTATCGTGCTGGTGGCGCTCATTTATCTTTTCCTCATCCAGCTTATCTTCGTTGTTCGTCGTGATCTGATTCGGATGGTAAGCGGTTCGGGGGCGGCGCGTATCGGCACAACAGCCTATAAAGGGTTGGGCTTTCTGGTGGTGGTCAAACCGGGGCCGATGCCACTCCGACCGGGACATCGTATTGATATGGAGCCGGTGACGACGATTGGGCGCGGGCCGACGAATACGATTGTGCTGGAAGATAGCCGCATCTCTAGCGAGCATACGCGTATCACGTATCATGATCGGCAGTGGTGGGTGGAAGACCTGGGGAGCCGCAACAAGACGTTCCTCAATGGGAGTCAGGTGCCGGTAGGCCAGGGGGTTCCTGCGCGGCCTGGCGATCTGCTGGTCCTGGGGCCGGTAGATGGGGTGGTGACGTTTAAGTTTGGTGTCTAAGATAGTCTGTCTAAGATCGTGAGCAGGTTCCTACCTCTCTGCTGGAGGTTGGAATACGCTCTGTAAGAGGGTACGAAGAGGGTACGATGATTCAGGGAGCGCATCGCTATCGCTGGCGTGAATTGCAATTGCTGCTGTTACCTGCTCTGTTTATGCTGACAGGCATGTTTATGCTGATCCTGGTGGATAACGAGGCTAAGCAGATAAACCTGCCGACCATCGATAGTCTGGTTCCGGCGATTGGTGTGATAGCCGCGCTGCTGACGATGCACATTCTCCTGACGATTATACTGCCTCAAGCCGATCAGGTGCTTTTGCCTATTGTTGGCTTGTTGAGTATTTTTGGGGTGTTGATGGCTTTGCGACTGGGACCGCAGCTTACCCCGCCAATCGAGAATCTAGGTACGAAGCAATTACTCTGGCTGCTTCTGGGGTTGCTGGCCTGTTTCGGAACGGTCTTGTTTACCCGACGGGGGCTGCTCTGGATCAGGCGCTATAAGTATACTTTTGCCGCCTTCGGCATCCTGCTGGTGAGTATCAGCCTGGTGCGAGTTCTCACCTCTCCTATCAATTTTGATAGCCCCACCCATGATGAGTTGAGCCTGCCTGGCGGCATTCCTTTTCAGCCCTCTGAACTGCTGAAGATCTGTCTGGTCGTTTTTTTTGCGGCGTATGTGGCGGAGAACCGCGAGATTCTTGGTGAAGGCGGCCCCAGGCTGGGCTTTATCTCTGTGCCACCGCTCAAGCAGTTTGGCCCACTTTTGCTGATGCTGGGCATAGCCCTGGTGATGTTTGTGGGGCTGCGCGAACTGGGCCTGGCGCTGCTGACTTTTGGCATTTTTCTCTCGATGTTGTATCTGGGCAGTGGTCGGTTCCTCTATGTGGGCTGGGGCGTGATGCTGTTTGCCCTTGGCGGTTTTATCTGTTACAAGCTCTTTACCTATGCCCAGGCGCGTTTGTTGGTGGTGGGTGTTGATTGCAATGCGACGGACGAGGCAACTCGCCAGATTATTCTGGGGCCAGCCTATCAAGTCTGCCAGGGGTTGATTGCTATTGGCTCTGGTGGTGTTTTTGGTACCGGCCTGGGCCTGGGCAGCCCGACTAATGTGCCTGCGGTGCAGACCGACCTTGTGTTTGCTGCTATCGGCGAAGAGTTTGGTTTACTTGGTATCATGGGGCTGCTGGGACTGTATATTATGCTGGTGCATCGGGGCTTCCGTATCGCTGCCAACGCCAGGACGCCGTTTAATCAATTGCTGGCGGGAGGGTTGACGGCAATCTTTGCTATCCAGACGATGATTATTATTGCCGGAAACCTGAAGGTGTTCCCTCTGACTGGTATTCCCCTTCCCTTTATCACCTATGGCGGTAGCTCGCTCATCGCCAACTATATCATCATTGGTTTGCTGCTGCGCATCTCGGCCAGCGAAAGCACCTGACCTCTTGCAACCTTCTGGGCAGGCACAGCGTAGATTTCTTCAGAAGGCTATGAGCCAGCGCCCTTGCGCTGCGCAGGACGCCTGGCCTTGATGGATTAATTTTTCTCTATGAGAGGGGATGCAATGCAACTACCATTGATGGTTGTCCTGGGCGCGCCCTTTGGGGTCGTCTTTGATGTTGGGTGCCTGGAATGGGTGGCTGCCGGACTCATTGGAGGCTGGCTGGCAGGGCTTATTGTGCGAGGTCGCGGCTATGGATGTGTGGGAGATATTTTGCTTGGGGTAGCTGGCGCTTTTGTCGCAGCGTTTCTTCTACAAATTTTTGCGCCTGGGCTGATTAATGATCAGGTGTTCCGCTTCACCGGGACCGCTGTTCTGGCGTTTCTTGGCGCGTTAGTGCTGGCCCTCATCGGGCGGCTCATAGGCGGCAGCAGAGCGAAGGGATGACGCTCTCCGTTCATTAAAGCAAGAGAAACAGGCAGCCCTGGCAATGGAAGGTCCATTTGCCAGGGCTGCCTGTTTCTCTTGCCTGTGCGCCTGCTCAGGAGTCGGTATGTTGAGCGGTTTCAGTGTTAGCGTCGGGAGTCTTGACGTTCTTTGATGGCGCTGCCTCGGACGAGGGCGAGACAGAAGCTTGCTCTGGAGGGTTTTCCTGTGTGGCTGCGGCTGCGCTAGCAGATAGGGTTTCTTCAGCTTGCTCTGCTGGAGTGGTCGCGGCGGTTGCGGTCGCAATGAGACGCGGCGCTCGCCGGATGAGCAGGATGCCCAGCCAGATCAGCCAGACGGCAAACGATGCCAGGGTAGGCGTGGTTAGCTGCGTCTGCGCCTCCGGTGGCGAGACGGCAAAGAGCAGGGCCAACGCGGCCATCAGCGCGGCAGCCAGCAGCCCAAAATAGACCAGCAGGTTTTGCAGCTTTCCGCTTCGCGCGATGAGCAGGCTGGCGCAGATCAAGAAGATGGCGAGCAGTATGCCGCCCAGTGTATTCTGTGCCAGCGCCTCCGCGCCATAGAGGCCGCTGAAACTGCTCACAATATCTTTCGCTGCCGCAGAGGATGGCGCCTGGCGCCTGTAGTCGGCAGCGGCGTTGATAAAGCTGATCGTGCTGAGGGCGATCATGGCTGCAAAGAGGGCCAGACCACTCAGGCCAGTCGCCAACATCCAGCGGGCGAGGGTACGCCCATAGCTGCGAAAGGCGCGGTGGAGGGCAAACGGGAGCCGGAGGATCAGCAGAAAGATGAGCAGTTCGAGGATTCGGAAGATGACAAAGGCGCTGCTGTGATCACCGATCCAACTCAACAGTGGCCCGTAGTCTCCGTGACTGAAAGCGGCGTCAGCAGGCGCGTGATAGCCCGCTGGCCCCAGGACCAGGGATTGATAGAGGGTGACACCAACCAGCAGCAGCACGCCTGCCAGCAGGCTATAGATGCCTTGCAGCTTTAATCTCGCTGTTTCCATGAGGGTCAGGGCGCTCCTTCTCTGGCGGGGTCGCCCCGCCAGCGGTAATAATCCGTCTTCAGTATGCCGCACGCGAACGCGCTTTGACAAGCAATGCGCCAGAACTCTAGCGCAGCAGGCGCTCCGCGCGTTGCCTGGCATATATTTTGCCGCACATGTTCGCCTTGGTGACGTTGTTGTCTCTTCGCAACAGGTTGGGCGCTTGCCTGACCTCAAGACTTGCGATTGATGTTCGCTCTCTTTTTAGGGCTATAAAGGATGCGACGATGCAGCGCCTGAGAACAAGTGTGGGAGTGGTTGAACACGAGTTGATAGAGCCGCTAGCCGTAACAAAGGGCGACGAGCCAGATGCCAATGCAGCGCATCGCCCTATCATCTTTCCCTGCGAGCAGCGAATAGCCGTATTGGTGGTCATTCCAACGGAAATGGTGCGCACAGAGTTATCGCTGTGCCTGGATGCTTCCGGGTATGATGTATGGGCCGCCTCCACAGGCCACGCGGCGGTGGAACTGGCGGAGCAGATGCCCCTGGATGTCATTGTGCTGGACCTGGATGGGATGTATGAGGTAGGCCAGGAGCAGGCCATGATCTCTGGGTTCAGGGTCTTGCATCTTTTGGGGCGGCTGACACGCGAGCGCCCGGTGGCGGTGGTCGTTATGACCAGCATGGATTTTGCAGAGGTGGAAGGCCCGGTACGAGCCAGCGCCGACGATTTTGTCAATAAGCCCATCGAGCCTGCTCAGTTAATACGCAGGCTGCGGGGAGCACTGGACCGCGCGCGTACACGCCATCAACTTACCGCTTCTGTGGCCTGGTAGGATACAAAAAAACACAGGATAATGAGCCTGTGGCCGCTTCCCTGGAGCCTGGCGCGTTTCCCACATCTATGCTATCCTGGGTTTGTCCGCTTGACAACGGCTGCCTCAGCATGGTGAGGGGTACACATGCCAGAATCTGATCTGCCTGAACATGTCGCGGCCATCTCTGATGATGTTCGCTCGGTGGTCTTTCTCTTTCGCCCCGATTATTCAGAGGTTGTGCTGCTCTGCCGCGCGGCCTGGAAAAGCTTTGCACCGCTGCGCTGGACGGGAATTGGTGGTCGGCTGGAGGGCGATGAGTTGACTGAGCCGACGGCAGGCGCGCTTCGTGAGCTGCGTGAGGAGACCGGACTCACGCTGGCGGACCTGAGCGACTGGCGCTTTGTGGCCGATATTCTTGACCCAGGCGCGGAGGTGCGCCTGGTCTATTGCACGGCGGTCTTTGCTGACGAGCAGTTACCTCCCTGCAACGAGGGGACGCTGCATTGGGTTGCGCTGGCCGATTATCCGCGCTATGACATTATTGAAAATACCCACGCGGCGCTCGATGCGATTCTGGCGTATGATCTGCCGCACACCACTGAGGCGCTGCCCTGGCATGGCGCCATTCGTCGTGATGCCGCTGGCAAAGCTCCCCAGCTTGTCTTTTTGCCGCGTCGCTGAGGTGGCGCCATGTCGGCGCTTGCTGCCTCTGGCGTCGCCGCAGATGTGCAGATCGGCCAGGAATGGTATAATCGCGCAAATGTTATAACCGCGTATAAGATTGTTGCTGATGAAGCCTCGTATGAGGAGGGATGCAATGCCGCGCGATTTGCCGCTGGGCAATGGCTCTCTGCTGGTCAACTTCGACCACAGCTATAACCTCCGCGATATTTACTGGCCGCATATTGGCGAAGAGAATCACACGCTCGGCCATACCTGCCGCATGGGGGTCTGGGTAGAAGGTCGTTTCTTTTGGGTTGATGATGCCTCCTGGCATCGTGAGATGCTTTACCAGGAAGATGCGCTGGTGACGCAGGTTACGCTCATCAATCACGAACTTGAGCTTACGCTGATCTGCCATGATGCCGTTGATGCCGATAGTGATGTGCTGCTGCGGCGCTTCGAGGTGAAGAACGAAGCCAGCCATCCGCGCGATGTCCGGCTGTTTCTGCATTATGATTGGCATCTGTGGGAAACCGAGGGCGGCAATACGATTTATTACCGCGCCGAACTCAATGCCCTGGTGGCGTATAAGGGGCTGGTGAACTTCCTGATGAGTGGACGGGTCGGCGATCACCAGGGGATTGATGATTGGGCGACAGGCTATAAAGAGTTCAACAACGCCGAAGGCACCTGGCGCGACGCGGAGGATGGCACGTTGGGTCGCAATCCCATTGCGCAGGGGTCGGTGGATTGCACCATCGGGCTGCATCTGCCGCAAGTTCCAGCGAACGGCTCGACACGAGCGTATCACTGGCTGGCGGCTGGCTCGACGTACTCCGAGGTGTCGGCTTTGGACGCCGAGGTGCGTAAGAGCGGGCCGCAGCAGTTTCTTGATCGCACGCGGGCTTACTGGCATCTATGGGTGAACAAACTGCCTCAAGACCTGGGAGATGTGCCGCCACAGGTTGTCGAACTCTATCATCGCAGCCTGCTGGTGCTGCGCACCAATATAGATGATGGTGGGGCGATCATTGCCGCCAATGACGCCGATGTGTATTCGTTCTCCCGCGACAGCTATTCGTATCTGTGGCCGCGCGATGGCGCGCTGGTGGCAAACGCGCTCAGCCATGCTGGCTATTCGGATGTAACCCGCGAGTTCTTTCGCTTCTGCGGGCGTTTGATCGGCCCCTACGGCTATCTGCTGCACAAATATACGCCTACCGGCGCGCTGGGGAGTAGCTGGCAGCCCTGGGTCGATCAAGAGAACCGGCCCCTGCTTCCCATACAGGAAGATGAAACGGCATTGGTCGTCTACAGCCTCTGGCAGTATTACAACCTCTTCCGCGATGTCGAATATGTGCGGCCCCTCTATGCTCCGTTGGTGAAGGGAGCGGCAGAGTTCATGGTCAATTACCGCGAACCCCATACCCGCCTGCCCGCGCCGTCGCATGACCTCTGGGAAGAGCGACGCGGCATCCATACCTATACCGTTGCCACGGTTTACGCAGGGTTAAAAGCGGCGGCGCATTTTGCCGAGGCTTTTGGCGAAGCGGATCTGGTGGAACGCTACAGCGGAGCCGCCGAAGAGATGAAAAAAGCGGCGCTGGAGCATCTCTGGGATGAAGACCTCGGCTGCTTTGTGCGTATGGTGACGGTGGGGCCGGATGGCACAGTACAGAAAGATCGCACGCTTGATAGCAGCATTACCGGGCTTTTCATCTTTGGGATGCTGCCCTGTGATGACCCGCAGATGCAGCGGGCCATGCAAAAGCTGGAGGGTACGCTGTGGGTGAAGACAGATGTGGGGGGGATGGCGCGCTATGAGGATGATTATTATCATCAAGTCACCAAAGATATTGGGCAGGTTCCCGGCAACCCCTGGTTCATCTGCACGCTCTGGCTGGCACAGTATCGTATCGCCAAAGCCAGGAATGTGGATGAACTGCACGAGGCGCTGCCTTTGCTGCTCTGGGTGTGTGACCGGGCGCTGCCCAGCGGCGTGCTGGCTGAGCAGGTTCACCCCTATACGGATGAGCCGCTGAGTGTTTCGCCGCTCACCTGGAGCCATGCTGAGTTTATTGCCACAGTCCGCTGGTATGCGGGGAAACACCGCCGCTTTGAGATTGATGAGATGCACGCGCGCACTCAGGCGCGGCCCGATGTCGTGACGGCTGCCGTTGATGAGGTCCGGCGGCAGAAAACCTCCCAGGCAAAAAAGAAGCGAAAGTAACCAACCGCCCTCTTTTGTGAGAAGCAAGCAGGAGCCAACGCAGCTATGAGTGGTGAGGGCAAGCACTGACGCAACCGATCTGTATGGAACTTTCGCATATGCAAGCGCGTCTCTTCTGGTAGAGTACAGAAGGTTGACGCCGCGAACGCGCAGTCAATCGGTTTGTGCCAGGTAAGCCGCTTTTCGACTGAACTCCCGAAAGGAGCACTCGAAGATGCCCAGGTCTTTTTTTGCCCATCTCAAACTGCCTGGCGGTGTGCGTCAGATCGGAGCTTTTTCCTTGCTGGCGCTGGCGCTCGTTATGGCTGCATGTGGAAGCGGAGCTACTTTTAATTCATCTAATTCATCTTCGCAGGCTGCCCGTTCGGACAGTAATCAGCCAGCAGCTACCAGCAAAGCAGGCAACACTGGTTCTTCTGGTGGCGGCAATGGGCAGCCTACCTTGCCGAACGGTACGTCGGCTACCGCTTATCTGATTCGTTCGCTTTCGGTCAATTTGACAGTCAATAAGCCGCTGGACGCTGAGCGCCAGATGAACCAGGATGTGTTCTCGATGGATCCGCTGGCGCAGGCGGCAGGCGAGCGGATTACTCAGCTAAAGGATGGTACCTATACGGTTGCGCTTACCTTTGCGGTGAGCGCGGCCAAATATGACGCTGTTAAAGCCTATCTGAGTAGTTTCGCCGCGACCTATCCGGCGTTCAAGGGGAAGCTGACCGCTGAAGAAGAGACAGTGCAGAATGTCACCACGCAGTATGTGGACCTGCAATCGCGCCTCAAGAACTTGCGCACCGAGCAGCAGCGACTCTTGCAATTGCTGAGCCGGGCGCAAAATCTTTCTGATACGCTGACCATTCAGGATAAGCTCACCGATGTCGAAGGGCAGATCGAGCAAATTGAGGGGCAGATTAATCAACTGAGCAGCCAGACCGCCTATTCGACTGTGACCGTGAATCTGGCGTCTACAACACCGCCACCTACACCGCCACCGTCTGCGCCAGCGAAGCCCTGGAGTCCGGGCGATATTTTTGCTGCGGCGGCCAGCACTCTGCTCTCCATTCTCCAGGTGCTGGCAGATATTCTCATCTGGGTGGCTGTTTTTGCGGTCATCTGGCTTCCGGTGGCAGGTGTGGTCTACTTGTGGCGGCGTATAAAGCAGCGCCCTGCCAGGCCAGGGAAGCCTGAGCTTACAGCGCCCTAGCTTGCCGCCCTGACTGAAGATTTCTCACCTGTTGTAAGCGCCTGGGGTGTTGAGCTTCCTCCAGGCGTTTACATCTCGTGTCGATCTTAGCATGTTCCCTTTGCGATGGCCTCACGCAACTCCTGCGCCTTGTGCGCTGGCGAGGAGTCATTGGTCCACAGTCCCCAGAGGGCCTCGGCAGCGGCGGCATATTTCAGCTTTCCCGGCGCCCGCGCAATGGCCTGGATTTCCATATGCAGATGAAAACGCTCATCGGCTATTTGATGGATGCCCAGCAGATAGGGCATCGGGGCCATAGCTCCCTCGCAGAGAGCGTTGTATCCACGCATTACCCGCAGCAAGACTTCCGCAAAATCGCGTAACTCTGCCTCCGTCAGCAGGCCAAGATTCGCCACATGCCGCCGGGGGGCGAGATGGGTTTCATAGGGATAGCGCGCGAAGGGCGGCAGAAAAGCCTGCCAGGTGGGGGCGCCGACCAGTTCGAACACTGTGTTGGTCAACTCGCGCTGCACGCGGCAGAACGGGCATCCGCGCCCCGCTTGCTCCTCCTGAAGCACGGTCTCCAGTTCGCGTGCTACAATCGGGGGGATGATGGCAACTCCGTAGGCTTGCCCATGAGGATGCGGCTGGGTCTGCCCAATGGCTGCTCCGCTGTTCTCGAAAATCATGACTGCCGGGTAACGCTGCGCCAGGGAGGTATACAGATCGCGCCAGAGATGCGTGACGGCGCTGACCTCCTCTACGCTCAGATGCGTGAACTGCCGCGCGTGATCGCGATGGTACATGACTATGTAAGCTTCTCCAAGGGGGGGTGAGAACGGGGGGAAATCATTGGGGCGCACCCAGACCTGGGCATCAGGAGCAACCTTGCCCGCCGCAAGGTCGGCACAAAAGGGGCAGGCTGTGGCGTCCTCGCGTCGCTGCATGCGCTGGGGAGCGTTCACCAACTGCTGGCGCAACAGCGGATGCCAGATCCAGGCGGTGTCAGCTTTCCTCTCTTCCTGCTTCAACAGGTTCCCCCTCATGCTGTGGGCTACCAGTTATCTCAGTCATTGCCAGCGTGTGGTCCCCATCCCAGGAATCCACGCTGATTCCTAGTATACGATATACGAACGTCTATGATAACATGGCCTTTGGCTTGAAGCTGTGTGTGCAGTGAAGCAAATACCAGTCACAGGGAACGCCCTCTAGCGAATCTCAGCCCCATGCCGATCCCCTGACAGGATACGTCTATATGGAGGGAGAGCAGCGACGATGTGGAAGGTAGAGCAGCGCGCCCTGGCCGCTTATCGCCAGCAGTTTAGCCGCGAGCCGCAGGTGATGGCAAGCGCCCCAGGGCGAGTGAATCTGATCGGCGAACACACCGATTATACCGGCGGCTTTGTGTTGCCCTGCGCGATTGATCGTCGGGTCGCTGTTGCCCTGGGCAGCAGCGGCCAAACCGATAGGCAACCGGAGCCAGAAGCGAGTGGGGCTATTACTGACGACGAGGAGCGCGGGCTGGCTTATGCCGCTGATCTGGATGATACGCGCACTCTGCTGGGGGCAGGAGGCCAGCGCGACAACTCCTGGGCCGATTACCTGCGCGGTGTGGTCTGGGCGCTGAGACGTGCCGGATTGACCTTCCCGGCAGTGAACGCAGCGGTGGCTGGCGATGTCCCGCAGGGCGCGGGACTCTCCTCCTCTGCGGCGCTCGAAGCAGCGATGGCCCTGGCTTTGACGGCTCTGGCGCAGCGGGATTTGTCGCGTCGTGAACTGGCGCTGCTCTGTCAGAAAGCCGAAAATGAATGTGTTGGCGTACACAGCGGCATTATGGATCAATACGCCGCGCTGCTCAGTGTGGAGGGGTACGCGCTCTGCATTGATTGTGCCTCTCTAGAGGCGGAAGCTGTACCCCTGGGCCTGGATGACGCTGGTCTCTCTTTGCTGGTGTGTGATACGCGGGTGAAGCGTGGCCTGGGGACTACTGCCTATAATACGCGGCGCGCCAGTTGCGAGCGCGCCGCAGGGACGCTGGGCCTTCCCACGCTCCGTCAGGCGCGGGAGCAAGATTTGGCGCGGCTGACGGGCGAAGACTTGCAGCGCGCCCGCCATGTGGTACGCGAAAACGCGCGCGTGCAGCGGGCGATGCTGGCGCTGCGCGTGGGCGACTTCGCCACCCTTGGGCGGCTGATGTATGCCTCCCACGACTCGCTGCGCGACGATTACGCTGTTTCCACACCAGAACTCGACGCTGTTGTTGCCTGCGCCCGCGAATCTGGCGCGCTGGGCGCGCGTCTGACGGGGGCAGGGTTTGGCGGATGCGCGCTGGTCTTGCTTGCCAATGAACGAGTAGAACAGGCAATGCAAGCGATTACCAGGCGTTTTGCTCAGCGAAACTTCACTGCGCCCGCCTTCTATAGGGTGCGGCCATCAACTGGGGCAACTCTGGCGCGCTGGTGAAGCGCGGGACAACCGCTGCCACGCTCGGCAACGAGGCGCAGTTCTATTCGGGGAAGGAGATACGCAGCAAAGCAGAAAACCCTGGACAAAGCGTCTCTGGCTGGTTAGAATAGGGCTGGTTGCGCGGGGCGTAAAGCCTCCTATTCTGTTGCTCCCGGCTTATGAGTGCCGGGCAGGACATCTGGTGGAGGGTGTATGCTGGCGAAGGTGCAGAGTTGCGCGATAGTTGGTCTGGATGGCGCGCTGGTGGAGGTCGAGGTAGATATTGGACACGGACTGCCTTCCTTTACGATTGTGGGTCTGCCGGATGCGGCGGTGCAGGAATCCAAGGAACGGGTGCGCGCCGCCCTCAAGAATAGCGGCGCCATTTTCCCGATGAAGCGGCTGACGGTGAACCTGGCCCCTGCCGATCTGCGTAAGGAAGGCCCGGCGTATGATCTGCCGATTGCGGTAGCGATCCTGCTGGCTTCTGAGCAGGCGTTTGCTGATGTGACAGATGCTCTGTTTCTGGGTGAGCTTTCGCTGGATGGCAATCTGCGGCATACGGATGGCATTTTGCCGATGGTTTCGCTGGCCCGTGATAAGCGGGTGCGCCGTGTTTTTGTTCCGGCGGCGGACGCGCTGGAAGCCGCGTTAGTGCGGGAGGTGGCGATCCATCCGGTAGAAAACCTGGCCCAGCTTGCGGCGCATCTGCGTGGCGAACACCTGATTGAACCCTATGTGCCTGATCCCAGGCTTCTCGATATTCAGGACACCACGCTCTATGGGTATGATATGGCCGATGTGCGCGGCCAGGAGCATGTAAAGCGCGCGCTGGAAGTGGCAGCCAGCGGTGGACACAATCTGTTGATGAGCGGGCCGCCAGGTTCGGGCAAGACGCTGCTGGCGCGGGTGACACCTTCTATCCTGCCACGCATGACAATTGATGAAGCCCTGGATGTGACCAAGATTTATAGCGTCAGCGGCCTCTTGCCGTCGGACGTGCCGCTGATTATGCAGCGGCCATTTCGCGCGCCTCACCATACTATCAGTCACGCTGGATTAGTCGGCGGGGGACGCTGGCCGCGACCTGGAGAGATTAGCCTTGCGCATCGCGGAGTCCTGTTTCTTGACGAACTCCCTGAGTTTGGGCAGAATGTGTTGGAGGTGATGCGTCAGCCGCTGGAAGATAAGGTGGTGACGATTTCGCGGGCGCAGGGTACGGTCACGTTTCCAGCGAACTTTATGCTGGTTGCGGCGATGAACCCCTGTCCCTGTGGGTATGCTTCGGACCCGGTGAAGGAATGCACCTGCTCGTCCGGGGCTATTGCCAAGTATCAGCGTCGCATTAGTGGGCCGCTGCTGGACCGGATCGATATTCATATAGAGGTACCACGAGTGGATTATGAGAAGCTGGCCGACCGGCGAGATGTCGAGCGTTCAGCCGCGATTCGCGCGCGGGTGCAGGCGGCGCGTGAATGCCAGGCCAGGCGCTTTGCCGGGACGAAGCTTACCTGCAACGCCGAGATGGGGCCAGCCGAGGTGCGCGCGTTTTGTGATGTGGAGTCAGGAGGGCAAAGCCTCTTGAAAGCGGCGATGCAGCAGCTTCATCTCTCGGCGCGCGCCTTCCATCGCATTCTAAAGCTGGCGCGCACGATAGCTGATCTGGCTGGGGCCGAGACGATTGGGGTGAATCATCTGGCTGAAGCCATCCAATATCGCCCGCGTATCCAGGCGGGATGAGTCATGTGCACCCATTGTGTGTTACAATGGCGGTCAAACAGGTTTCCTAAACTCGCATGGTTTTTCTTTCTATCTTCTCTGGCCCTTATAAAAGAAGCGTCTAAGCGTATGGAACATAGCGGGTGGATTTTTTCTATTGATCTGGTTGGCGCCATGCCGCCATGCGTTGCTTAGTGTGAGAAAGAGTTGATAACGTTGACAGCCCCAAGCACTCCTGCCCAGACACGGACGAAGCGCATGCGCAGCGGATTGCGCGTCTATTGGTCAACAGTTCCCTCTGAGGATCATCCTGATTCCAATGAAGATGCGGTCCTTATTGATACAGGGCTAGATCTCGTGGCCGTCTTTGATGGTGTAGGTGGCTATGAAGGTGGTGAGGTAGCCTCGCGTGTTGCCGCGCAAGCAGTTCTGGCAACCTGGCAGAGCCAGGCATCTGCCGTCCAGAGTCTGGCAGATGTGCGCAATGTGATGCGCGACTCGGTTCTGGAAGCTGATCGGCAGGTGCGTGATGCAGTGGATCGTCAGCCTGAATTGACGGGCATGGCGACGACGGCCATTATTGCCAAACTCTGGGAGACAGCCGATCATCGGCGTATGCTGGCGCATGGGCATGTGGGCGATAGCCGTCTCTATATCCTTCGCGCGCGAGGCGCATTAGAGCGTTTCACGGTGGACGATGGTATTCTCTCTACCCATGTAGCTGTGGGTCTCATTAGCGAGGAAGAGGCGCTCCAGATCGATCAGGCGGAGCAGTGGCAAGACCTGGATGAGCGCCAGAAGCGCTACTTCTATCAGCGGGGCTTAATAACCCAGGCCATTGGTGGCCGGGGCGATCCAGAGGTGCATCTAGGCCAGGAGGAACTCTATCCTGGCGACCGGGTATTAGTGTGCAGCGATGGCATCCACGATAACCTGACCGAAGCGGAAATTACTCAGGTTCTGCGTAAGAAAGGGCGCAACGATGGTGAGGCGCTGGTTCGCGCCGCTCGTAAACGCGCTCAGCGCGGATTGCAAGCGACTATGCGCTCAAAACCAGATGATATGAGCGCCGTCGTCATTGATATGGTTGCCACTGCTGGTGCGCCAAAGCCGCCGCGTCAGGGAAAGCCGCAACCGACGCGCAAAGCAGCAGTGACGGCTAAGACGCGACCCGCGCCTAAAGCTCCTGTGGCGGCCAGGACAAAGCCGCCACGCAAGGCGCCCACGACGGCCAGGGCCACGCCTGCCCCCAAGGCAAAGGCTCCGGCGCGCCCAAAGCCCAGGGCAGGAAGTGGAGCGAAACAAGCAAGCGTCCAGCGTAAGGCGAAGCCAGCTGCTCAGCGCGTTGCGCCAGATGCCGAATCGGTTGGCAAGAAGACTAGCAAGAAGAAGAAAGAACCAGCCTCCAGGTAAAGAAATAACAGCCCATCACCATCAATGGTGATGGGCTGTTATTGGGTTTGGTGGAGATGAGGGGGCTCGAACCCCTGACCTCGACAGTGCGATTGTCGCGCTCTCCCAGCTGAGCTACATCCCCAAACGCGAGTTAACTATACCATATCTGAGCGGTGATTGCAAGCATGAGAAAGCCTGATCGCTATTAATTCACCTGGCGATGATCTGGTTCGGTGATGTCTGAGGCGTTTTTTTCGCCCCAGAGCGCGAGTATGGTTTCATCAAAGTCCTGTTTGAGCGTCCCATAGAGCCGCGCATTTTCAATCGCCAGCGCGCTGACGCTTGCCAGCGTGCGCAGAAACTCCTCATCAAAGGCATCAAACTCGCGTTCAACCCCGCTGTAGACACGGAGCACACCTAGAACCTCTCCCTTGCAGATCAGCGGTACGCAAAAGACGGAAACGATGCCTTCGGCGTGCGCTTCCTCTGGGTATTGAAAGCGCAGGTCGCTTGCAGCGTTACGAATGTAGACAGCCTGGCCCTGCAACACTTCCTGGTCAAGCTGGCTTTTTTCCAGTTTCACCGGACCTTTTTGCATATACCGCTGGCTTAAGCCGTACATGGCGCTGATCGTCAGGGTATCGGTTATGCGGTCCAGCAGGCGCAGCGAACATGCTTTGATGTTCATGGCCTCCGCAACTTTTTCTGTGACCAGATTCAGGACCGTATGCAGGTGGAGGCTAGAGTTGACAGCCGTGACGACACGGTAGAGTGCTCGAAAGTACTCATGTCCAATATCTGCCGACCCACCCGGGGGGCCAGGCGTTTGATGGTTGGGCATAGCAACTCCCTCTAGTGTTTTTCCGCCCGATCTCCTGAGCGGTACGTCACCCTGGCGGCTTTGTGCGTCCTGGCGAGCAAGATAGCACAGCCGCTTTGCTCGCTTAGCAGCCGCGCTGCTGGCCGCGAATGACCCAGACCCGACATTTAGCATGTGTCAGGACGTAAGGGATGATCTCCCCCGGATCAAAGCGCCCGCTGCGGTCTGTGCGATAGGGAATCCCTAGAATAAGCAGGCCGCATTGATGAGAGTCGGCTTCATCAACCAGACTCTGCCCATAATTGCGAGATTGCACGATTTCTGGTTCGATCTCGAAATTGGCGCGTTCAGCCAGTTCTACCGCGTGTTCCAGCGCCTGTCCAGCTTTCTCAGTCACTTCTGGCAAAGTTGCATCCACAGGCAGCGTGCGTGGCACCTCCACACCATACACCCCAAACACTCGCCCCTTTTTACCCTTTGCCATCATGCAGCCCAGGCGCACCAACTCATCATCCATTTCATCCCCGTGAATAGCGATCAGCACGTTGCGGGGGCCAACGCCATTTTCGCTGTTTGCGCTGGCTTTTCCGCTCTGGCGGCTGGAAGCACTAAAGTGAGCAAAGGTTTCCCCGTCTGTATCCAATTTATCTGCGGCCCGCCCAGGGTGAAGACCAAGCCGCTCTAAAATACTCATCGAAAATCCTCCTGCAAGACGCTTGTTGCCAGGTCTTCCTCGATTATATCATGCCGATGAACGCGCTGTCTTGCCGGTATAGACAATAAGACGGGCGAGCAGATTTTATCCCCTTATGGTATCTGCTGCACCTCTTGCCCAGCCGGTTGCCTGCAATGAATTCCGACCCCTATCGGGGATTAGTCCAGATTGGTTTTAACGGGTGAAGGGTTTGTTTGCTGAAGATAGACAGTTTGGGTAGGATAGGCCATAACGATGTTCCGCTCTGAAAATGCCTCCAGGATTTCAAGATTAATCTGCTGCTGGATGTTCATATAGGTCGTGTAGTTATCTGACAAGACGTAATACACTATTTCAAACGTCAGCGCCGAGGGGTCAAATCGGGAAAAATGCGCCCGGTCAAACCGGACATGTTGTTGGCGTTCAATAACGGTTTGCAGCAGCGCAGGGATGGCTTGCAGGTGCTTTTGCGGCGTGTCGTAGACGACACCAATGGAGAAAACAATGCGCCTTTCGAGCATTTTCTTGAAATTTTGGATTTGCGCGCTGGTTAACTCCTTGTTGGGAAAGATGACCTCTTCGCCTTGCAGGGCGCGGATGCGGGTGGTCTTGATCCCAATTTTCTCGACCACTCCCATTTTGTCGCCGACAATGATAAAGTCGCCTATGAGAAACGGTTTGTCAAAGTGAATCGCAAAGGACGAGAATAAATCGTTGAGGATGCTCTGCAACGCCAGGGCCACTGCAATCCCCCCAATCCCCAACCCGGCAATCAGCGAGGTGATGTCTACTCCTGCATTCGATAAGACGATAAAGACACCGAAAATCCACAACAAGATTTTGCCGATGACCGTCAGGTTCATCAGAACAGAGCTATTGTTTTCTTGCTCCTCTTCGGCGGCGATTCGTTGCAAGAAAGAACTGAGCAAGATACTGGCGGTGGTGATCGCCATGTAGGTGAGTAGAGCAATAAAGCCGATGGAGAGGATTTTGTTGAGTAACGGGTTGAGGGTGAGGGTTTGCAGGGCAATATAAAAAGCCAGGCCCGCGTATTCGATAGGATAGATCTTGCGCAGCACCACAAGCAGCGTGTCATGCGCGCGCGCCTTGGATTTTTTAGTGAGGGGGTTCAGCCGGTTTTTCAGGAGGATCAGGAGGAGATGCAGCCCGAAAAACGTGACGAGAAATGTGCCGAGGGCAAACGCATACGCAAGCAGAGAATTGCCTAAAAACTGTGTGGCGAAGAATGAAACTATCTCAGCAACCATAAACCAGCTCACTGCTCACTCGTACAACATGGCGCGCCTGCCTGGTCCGAAACACGCGCTGGCCCATGATCTGATATGGCGCGGCGGCTATCCTATTGAACCTATCGTAATACATGAGAAGAAAAATGTCCAGGACTATATACTGCGCTTCAGTACTTCAGTACTCTGGTGCTTCGTACTTCTTGCCTGGTTTGCGGAGAATCGGCTCAGGCGAACCCCGCCTTATCGTTTTGGGCGTCATTTCGCCCGTTGCTTGACACTGCTTCTGCCAGGCCGGTATAATTCAGGCGCTAGGCCAGCGTTACAGAGGATGGGGAAGGGTGGTAGCTATCACAAGGAGTCACTATGAAAATCCATGAGTATCAGGCCAAGGACATCCTGAGCCGCTATGGCATACCTGTTCAGCCAGGCAAGGTGGCGACGACGCCGCAGGATGCCGAAAAGATTGCCCGTGAGTTTGGCGTCCCAGTCGTCATTAAAGCCCAGGTCTATGTGGGCGGGCGCGGCAAGGCCGGTGGCATCCAGTTTGGCGACACCCCCGAACAGGCGCGCGAGGCGGCGTCGCGCGTGTTGGGGATGAATATCAAGGGGTTGATCGTTCAGAAAGTACTGGTGGTTCCCAAGCTCGACATAAAAGAAGAGTATTATCTAGGGATTGTGCTGGATCGCAAATCCCAGGCGCCCGTAGCGATGGTCAGCGCGGCGGGCGGCATTGATATTGAGGAAGTGGCGGCCACTGCGCCAGAAAAGATTGTCCGGCGGGTGATTGATGTGCGCTGGGGGCTGCCAGCCTTTGAGGCGCGCCAGATGCTCGCAGAGGCGGGCGTGCCGTCGGTGGTAGTTGCTAAAGGCGGCGCGATCCTTTCGGCGCTGGCGCAGGCTTTTATGGGGGCCGATGCCCAGCTTGCCGAGGTCAATCCGCTGGCGCTCACGGTAGATGGACAGGTGCTGGCCGCCGACGCCAAGATTCTCGTTGATGACAATGCCCTGGCGCGCCAGAAAGAGTACGCTGCCTGGGCGGAGCCAGAAGACGCCAACCCGATTGAGTACGAGGCGCATGAGCAAGGGCTAGCCTCCTATGTCAAGCTGGATGGCAATGTGGGTGTGATTGCCAATGGCGCGGGGTTGGCGATGGCGACGGTGGATATGGTGGCGCGTTCAGGCGGCACGCCCGCGAACTTTTACGATTTTGGAGGCGGGGCGAAAGCGGAGCTATTGAAGAAGGCGCTGCTGTTCCTGGCGCATGATCCTGATGTCAAGGGGATCCTGGTCAATATCTTTGGCGGCATTACGCGCGGCGAAGAGGTGGCGCGCGGCGTCATCATGGCTCAGCCTGAACTCCCCAGCGGCATGCCGGTGGTGGTGCGCCTTTCGGGTACGGGCGAAGCCGAAGGCCGCGCTATGCTGGCCGATGCGGGCCTCACCTGGGGCTATGATATGCAGGACGCTGCGCAGAAGATCGTGACGGCGATAAAGGAGCGGGCATGAGCATTCTTCTCGATCAATCCTCGCGTGTGATCGTTCAGGGCATTACCGGGCGCGAAGGACAGTTTCATACCAAAAATATGCTGGCTGCCGGAACCACCCTGGTCGGCGGCGTGACTCCAGGCAAGGGCGGCGCTGAAGTGGAGGGCGTACCCGTCTTTGATACGGTTGCTCAGGCGAAGAAGGAAACCGGGGCCAACGCAAGCTGCATCTTTGTGCCTCCGGCTGGGGCTGCCGATGCCATTATGGAAGCCGCAGACGCTGGCATCCGGCTGATCGTCTGTATTACCGAGACTATTCCGGTGCTGGATATGGCGCGGGCCATGCGCTTTGTCAAAGAAAAGCAGGTGCGGCTGATTGGTCCCAATTGCCCAGGACTCTGTACGCCGGGCGTTGGCAAGATTGGGATTATCCCTTACAGTATTTTCCGCGAGGGCCATGTCGGCTTCATTTCGCGTTCCGGCACATTGACCTATGAGGTGGTGTCGCTGCTCACAACCGCAGGGATCGGCCAGTCAACATGCGTGGGCATTGGGGGCGACCCGATCATCGGCTCGACCTTTACCGATTGCCTCCATCTCTTTGAGCATGATGAGCAGACATATGCTGTAGTGATGTGTGGCGAGATCGGCGGCAGCGATGAAGAGGATGCCGCCGAGTACATCAAAGAGATGAGCAAGCCGGTGGTAGGCTTTATTTCCGGGCGCACTGCCCCCCCAGGTAAGCGTATGGGGCATGCGGGCGCGATCATCTCTGGCAGCACCGGCACTGCTCAGGGCAAGGTTGCGGCGCTTCAGGGAGCGGGGGTTCCGGTGGCGGATACCATTTTCGATATTCCTGATCTGCTCAGGCAGGCGGCAGGGAAGAAGCTCTGAGATGGCAACAGGTTTTGTGTACGATCCGATCTTTCTGGAACACCACAATCCGGCGCGGCACGTAGAGGCGCCGCGCCGGGTGGAGGCTGTGTATGCTCAGCTTGAGCGCCTGCGCTGGCTGGACCGCCCCGATGTGGTGCGCCTGGCGCCTCGCCCGGCTACCGAAGATGAACTGGCGGCGGCGCATACACGCGAGCATATTCGTTCTATTGCCGAAGCGTCGCGGGCAGGAGGGAAACGCCTGGATGCTGATACCTATGTCTCGGCTCACTCCTATGAGGTGGCGCTGGTGGCGGCTGGAGCGCCGCTGGTGGCGCTGGACGCGATCCTGGATGGTCGTGTGCGCAACGGGTACGCGCTGGTGCGGCCTCCGGGGCATCATGCGACACCAGATCGGGCGATGGGCTTCTGCCTCTTTAATAATGTTGCTGTCGCGGCGCGCTACGCGCTCAACCATCATCGGCTCAAGCGAGTGATGATTGTTGATTATGATGTGCATCACGGCAATGGCACTCAGGAGATTTTTTACGAAGACCCGCGTGTCCTTTATGTCTCCACACACCAATATCCCTGGTATCCAGGCACCGGACGCTCGGATGAGATGGGCGCTGGCGAGGCGCTGGGCGCGAACGTGAATATTCCGCTGCCCGCAGGTACGGACTGGCCGGTCTTTGACGCTATCTTTCGTCAGGTACTTTTCCCGCTGGCTGATCGGTTCCAGCCTGAATTGCTGCTGGTGTCAGCCGGATTCGATGCTCACTGGCGCGATCCGCTAGGCAAGTTTCGCCTCGCCAACGTGGATTTTGTGACACTTACGCGACACCTTAAAGAGATTGCTGAGGAGTACTGCGATGGGCGGCTGCTGCTGGTGCAGGAAGGTGGTTATGATATTGATGCGCTGGCGCAGTCGGCAACTTCTTGCTTTAACGTTTTGCTGGGAGGCGATGAGGTGGTAGATACGCTGGGGGATGCGCCGCCGCAAGCCTCGCGCTGGAACCCTGACCCAATTGTTGATGCGCTGCGCGATCTGCACCAACTGGTGGGCTACCGTCGGCGGCCAAACAAACCCCAGGTACGGCTGGGATGGGATCCCCAAGAGCAGATAGCGCAGGACGAGTGAGGAGGCTGGTATGCTGCGGGACCACGCGCTGACGGTTCGTGGGCTATCTTCGAGTGATCTTCCGGCAGTGCGTCGGTTACTGGATACTTCTGAGTATCTCTATTGCCGCTTCGGGCAGGAGGAATTACCGCGCCTGCTGGCGCATAGGCCAGGAGTTGCGGCGTTTTCCGGGTCATCGCTCCAGGCATTCCTGCTGACCACTATCCTGGCCCCTCCTGCCGCCTGGCTTGGCGGCTTTGGGGTGGTCTGGAGCGAGGGGCATCGCTTTGAGCGTTACTTTGATCTGCTCCTGCCAGCCTATGGCGCCGCTGTCCGCAGGGCTGGCGCTGAGGCGCTTTACTATACCGGCGGCGACCTGGATTCCGACTGGCTAAAAGATTCGCTGCTGGCCCGGCAGTTTCATCTGCTCACGACGCTGCGCTCGTATGATAAAGAAGACTTCTCCATTCCCAGCGAGGGAAATCAAGATGTAGTGGTGCGCCCGTTTGCTCGCGCCGATCTCAACGAACTGCTTCAGGTAGAGGCCGCCTGCTTTGACCAATACTGGCGCTACGATGCCGCCAGTTTTCTGGAGATTGCGGAAAGCTATCCCTACTTTGTGGTTGCTGTGCAGGATGGCCGGGTGATCGGCTATCAATTTAATACGGTTGATGGCAATATGGGCTTTCTGGTGCGCATTGCTGTGCATCCCTCACTCAATAGTCGGGGCATTGGCGCGCGGCTGATGGCCGAGGCGGTGCGGTTTTTTCAGGGCGAGCGGGTCTGGAAGATCGCCTTGAATACCGAGGAGCAGAATCACCACGCGCATCGCTTATATGAGTGGTTTGGCTTCCATCTGGCGCCACCCCAGGGCTTTGTGCTGGCTCGCCCGCTCATGGGGTGATGGCTGGCTTGCGGGGCAGGCCCTGGAGCGCCGATTCCAGGCATAGCGCAAACGCAAGCGCGAAACGGATTTGGTATCAGGCCCCAGGCTTCACGCCGCGCACCTTGTAGACCATCAGCGGCTCTTTTTTGTTTTTCACCTGGAGAGGATCGAGCCGCAGGCAGTCAAAGTAACTGCTCACCTGCTCATAGGTGGTATGGTGAATGATGATCTCGTTGTCGGCGGAGTTTGATTGGAGGCGAGCGGCGATGTTGACGGCATCGCCAATGGCCGTATAGTTTTGCAGACGCTCGCGTGAGCCGATGTTGCCGATAGTCGCCATGCCGGTGTTTACTCCGATGCCATACTGGACTTTGATGCCATACCTGACTTCAGGGAGGAGTGGGTTTTGCTGCTGCTGGCGCTCTTCGATGGCCCTGCGCATCCCCAGCGCGGCGCGTACAGCCCGGATGGCATGATCCTCTTGTGGCAAAGGCGCGTTAAAGATCGCCATAATGGCGTCGCCTTGAAACATGGTCAATGTGCCTTGCTCCCGCCAGATCGCCTCGGTCAGAATTTGCAGATAGTCATTGAGCATCTCAACGACCTCTTCCGGTCGCCGTCCGTCGCTCAGGGCAGTGTAGCCGCGAATATCGGCGAAGAGGATCGAGACTTCTTTGGTCTGGCCGCCGAGTTCTACCGCCTTGGGGTTGCTCATCAATTCTTCGACCACCGAGGGGTGAACGTAACGCTGGAAAATGCGTTTGATATTGGTAGCGGCGTCGCGCCAGGTGCGCATTTCGGTCAGGTCTTCAACGGCCATGACCATCCCCACCGCTTCGCGGCTCTGCCCATTGTTTTGCTCGTCGTGCAAGGGTGAGATATTGATGCTCAGCGTCACTTTGCCACGACTGGGGAGATCGCAGTCGATCTCTCGGTTCATCACCGTGTTATCTTCGCCCCTGGCGCGTTCAATCACTTCGATGATTTTCCCCTGCCCTAGAGTGGAAAAGACCTGCTGGTAGGGCTGACCAAGCACATCCAGCGCGTCTTGCATGAAGATACGCTCGGCTGCGCGGTTGACGAGCTGAATCTGCCCCTTGGTATCGAGTGTGATGACGCCGCTGGCGATGGAGCGAAAGATATTATCAAGCAGATTCTTGAAATCGGTGATCTCGCGTACTTTCTGCGCATTGTCAATGGCGATGGCGGCCTGATTGCAGCAGGCGGAGAGGAGATCAAGGTGTTCGTTGGTGTACGGGTTAGCGAGCTGGCGGTTGTCAACATAGACGATACCCAGGCTGTGGTTCTGGAGTTGCAGTGGTGCGCACAGGATGGAGCGGATGTCGTGCATGACAATGCTCATCTGCCCGCTTAATCGCTGGTCTTCCGGCGCGTTGGCAGTGACGATTGGTTCCTTCGTTTTCCAGACTTTCTCCACGACTTTGCGGGAGATGGTGAACTCGTGCTGGGGGATGGATGTGCCATCTTTATTACGAGCAATAGTAAACTCAAGGCGGTGACTGGCTTTGTTATGGAGCATCAAAAAGCCACGATCAGCCTTTACCACTTCGATGACTTTATCCATCACCCGGTTGAGGACACCCTCCAGTTCCAGGGTTGAGTTGAGCACCTGGGCGATATGATAGAGGCTGGCAAGCATCTCGCGCTCGCGCTGCAACGTGCCGATACTGCTGTGGGAACTCTGGACTGAGTGGTCAAGCTGGCGCAAACGTTCGCCGATCTGAGCCAGACGGAGATCGCCTGCGCGGGCCACATGCAGGGTGTCGGCGAGTAATTGAACGCGCGGGTCGCCTGCATCAGAAGCATAGGTTCCTTCAACGGCGCGTTCTAACTTGTGGGTGATGGTATGCAGGCTGTTGGAGATAGCAGTGAGCGCACTGGCGATTGATTTGACATCATCGAGTGCTTTGGCCTTGGCGGTTTGCGCAGCCTGCGCGACCTGGGCGGAGCGGCCTACCTGTACAATGGTGGTTGGCAGCCCTCCAATACCCCCGAAGTAGGATTGATCGGCTGGAATCTCTTGATGAGCGCCAGGTCTGCCTGGCTCGGCAGGGCCAGGTTGGGTCTGCTGGGAGTCTTGTGGTCCTGACGAATGGGAAGCCCGCTGCATCGCTGACCTGACCTGCCTCTCTGCTTGTATTGTTGATGGAGCGTCAGGCGCTTCAACACCCGCTCTTTCTCTCCTTCCTGCCCATTATAGCATAGGCTGGAAAGACGAGGCGGTGAATAAGCCACTGGAGCGATAAGAAGGTGGGCAGGACGACAAAAACGCCAGTGCCCACACATCTACTTACCTGGCGGATATGTAGGCACTGGCTTGCTGGTTGCAGCAATCAAGATAGCGAAATCTACTTAGGCATTCCCGTTCGCCTGAGAAGCTGCGGGGCTGGAGGTAGCGGCGGCTTTTTTCTGAGGTTCCCAACCAGGGGCGCGGGCAACAATCATGGACATCATCTTCCCCTCCATCATTGGGGATCGCTCGATGGTTGCCGAGCCTTTCAATTCATTGGCAATAGAATCAAGAAGCACGCGTCCCAGTTCGGGATGGGCCATTTCGCGCCCGCGAAAGGTGACGCTCACCTTGACTTTATCCCCTTCGGCCAGAAACTCCTGAATCTTGCGTGTTTTTACCTGTACATCATGCTCGCCTGTGCGCGGCTTCATCCGAATTTCACGCAGTTCTGTGACCTTCTGATGTTTACGCGCCTCGTTCTCTTTCTTACGCTGCTCGTACTTAAACCGACCGTAATCCATAAGCTTACAGACGGGAGGAACAGCCATTGGGGATACTTCTACCAGGTCCAGTTCACGCTCCTGGGCCATGTCCTGCGCCTGGGACAGCGGCATCACGCCGATCATGGTTCCGTCTTCATCGATCAGCCGAACCTCGCGCGCACGAATGCGCCCATTGATGCGTACCTCGCGTCGGTCGTTCCGATCTCCTCGGTCGAACCGGTCACTCCCCCGAAAATCTCTGTTAATAGGCGAACCTGCCTTCCTTTGTAGTTAAACTAATCGTTGATCGGTGCACCATACAAGCCCATCTGTACATGGAAATACATCCATTCTTACAGATAGCAGTGTAACACATGATCGGTACAAAGACAAGAGGCGGTAGCTGACGCCAGGCAGTGAAGCAGGCGTACCTGATAGCAAGTTAGAGGCCAGAGTTGGCGACGCTGCCCGCTTTGTTCAGGCAGCGCCCCTGTCTCTGGTGAATCTTTAGCGCGGTTGGCGGCGGCGCAGGCTTTCAGGCCGGATGAAGCGCGCTCATTCGCTTTTACCGGGCCAGAGGTCGCGGCTGCGCTCGCGTTTGAGCTTGCCAGCTTCCTCGATGAACTCTCCTAGGGGAACAGCGCCCAGGTTCTCGTTGCTGCGCAGACGCAGCGAGACGGCCCCATCAGCCGCTTCGCGGTCTCCCACGACCAGCATATAAGGGATTTTCTGTAGCTGCGCGTCGCGGACTTTGGCGTTCATGCGCTCACCTCGGCTGTCCACCTCAACCCGCAGTTCGGCAGAGCGTAGTTTGCCAGCCACCTCCTCAGCGTAGGCGAGATGGCGATCAGCGATAGGAATGATCATCGCCTGCACTGGCGAGAGCCAGACTGGGAAGTTGCCCGCAAAATGCTCGATCAGTACCGCCAGGAAGCGCTCTGTTGCGCCTGTCACAGCATGGTGGAGCATGACGGGCCGATGCTCTTGTCCATCCTCGCCAATATATTCCAGTTCAAAGTTGTTGGGCTGGTTGAAATCAAGCTGAATTGTGGAACACTGCCATTCGCGGCCCAGGGCATCACGAATAAGCAGATCCATCTTGGGGCCGTAGAAGGCAGCCTCACCCAGGGCTGGCGTGTACTTGAGTCCTCTGGCATCCAGCACGGCAGCCAGATCGGCCTCTGCCTTCTGCCAGACCTCTTCGCTGCCGATATAGTAATCCTTCACATTAGGATCGTGCAGTGAGAGGCGCAGCGTGAAGTCTTTATCTAACCCATACGTGCGCAGAACCTCCATAGATATTTCCAATGCCCGCCCAAACTCTTCATGCACCTGCTCTGGTGTACAGAAGATGTGGCAGTCGTCCTGCGTCAGACTACGCACCCGCGCCAGGCCCGTCAACGTGCCTGCCTTCTCGTAACGATAGAGCGTGGCAAACTCGGCGTAGCGGATGGGCAGTTCCCGGTAGGAGTGCATCTGTGACTTATAGAGCATGATATGGTGCGGACAATTCATGGGCTTCAGCAGATAGCCCTCATCCTCCGTTTGCTCTTGCTCGCCTCGCATGACCGGAAAGTTATCATCCTTGAACGAATACCAATGCCGCGACGTTTTGTAGAGCTTGACCCGGCCCAGGTGAGATGTCCAGACATGTTGATAGCCGTGCTTCGTCTGCACCTCGCGGACAAAGTCCTCCATCAGATGGCGCAGTATCTCACCTTTTGGCAGGAAGAGCGGGATACCGGGGCCGACGTCTTCGCTAAACGTGAAGAGCGCGAGTTCGCGGCCCAGCTTGCGGTGATCGCGCTTTTTGGCCTCTTCAAGCTGCCAGAGGTAGTGATCGAGTTCTGCTTGCGTGAACCAGGCCGTTCCATAGAGACGCTGGAGCATGGGACGGTGTTCGTCGCCCCGCCAGTAGGCCCCGGCCACGCGCATCAGCTTGAAAGGGCCGATTTGTCCCGTGCTTTCTACATGCGGTCCCCGGCAGAGGTCCAGAAATGGTCCTTGCTGGTAGATGCCCACTTCGGCATCTGGTAGGTTTTCGATGATCTCGACTTTGTACGGCTGATCGTGCGCTTTGAAGTATTCGAGCGCCTTTTCACGCGGCCACTTGCTCTGCACGAACGGGTGGTTCTGGGCGATGCTAGCGGCGATCCGCCGCTCGATCTCTGGCATATCGTCGGGCGTGAGCGCGCGCGGAAGCTCCATGTCGTAATAGAAGCCGTCCTCGATGGCCGGGCCGATAGCAAACCTGGCGTCGGGAAAGATACTCTGGACGGCTTCCGCCATCACATGGGCAGCGGAATGGCGCATCCGTTGGAGGGGCGTGTAGGCGACTGATGCGTTGAGTTCCTGTTCAACTTCGGCTGGCATGATCGATAATCCTCTCTTTTGTTTGGTGGCCCTCGCTTTTGATGACAACGGTCAGAATATGATGGTGGTTTGCGAGCGTCTGGCTCGCTTATGGTGGTGGTCTTGATTGCACCTCCTTAAAACGAACGAAGAAAAAACTGAACCTTGCCAAAAACAAAAACCCCTTTCATCCACTCTGGGACGAAAGGGGTTGATAACCTCACGTGGTTCCACCCAGTTTGTCACCTGCTCCTACGCGCATGCCAGCATGCAAAATGAGCCGCAATGCCTCGCAGCATCGGCGGTCAGAGGAGACAGAGACGCTCTGTAGGCCGGGTAACGGAGGCCAGCCGTGGCGCCATACTCTCGCGCGAAGCGATTTGAGGGCCAGGCGCGCAGGTGGTTTTCTCCACCATCATTCCAGAAGGCGGCTTTCAGCCGGTGGCCGCCTCTCTCTGTTGGCTGAAGAGTGGATACTCGTCCCGCGCATTGCCATAAGAAATGCTCAGTGTATTATCAGTATATCATATGTTGGAATGAAAAGCCATTGCCGGAAGAACAGGATGCTAGCGGCGTTTCTAATGAGACTGCTCCTGATAGGGGTATTTCTGGCGCTGATTCTGTGTGCTGGCTCGGCAGTCGTCGCATTGGCATTCGGCGCGCAGTTTCTCGTAGGTGTAGATGCCAGTATGGTGGCCGTCGCCCCAAACAGGCGAAAGCCCGTAGCGTCCAACTGGCTTGAGGTCGTACAGATCGGTTTCAACGCTGGAAAGATGAGTATGAGGCGTCATCTGGCCGGGAATATTGCCCTCACCAGCGCACAGAGCGCAGGGGCAATTGCGACGCAGCAGCTCATAGGGATGGAGCGATTCGTGGCCGTCGCTCCAGGTGAGGATGAGGCGCTGATTATCGGCATCCAGAATATAGGATGTGGGATAGGCGTCAAGTGTCTCCATTGGCGAAGCCTCGCTTTGGCTGTGAGATGCGCCCGAAGCTGCGCATCCTTAAGAGAAGGATACCGCATATCTTGTCGAAGAGCAAGAAGGGGGCTGTAGCTGGCTGCTATGCCCTTGCTATGATGGCCGCTTGCGTCCATCGCTGCCTTGTGCTATACTGCAAGGGCGAAAATGGTGAAAAAGTGGTCTGTTCTTTATTATGCTCCGCATCATGCGCCTGGTTCTTGCGCGCTTTCCTACGCAGTTGCTTCCCACTAACAGTGTTCGCCTGATCTCCCTTGTCGGTTTGTGCTATGCTGATGGTGAGAGGATGAAGGGGCTGACTGGCGGGTGGTGATGCTGGTCTGATGCTGGCCTTACGGTTTCCTAAAGAAGTTCTCCCGGCCTTTAAGGGGAAAAAACAGGTAAAACAGGATGCGCATGGTGTGGATGAGTTCATCTGCCAACAGCATAGCGCATGGATTCAGGTAGGTGTATGGCAAAGAAACTGGTAATTGTTGAGTCTCCTGCAAAAGCGAGAACCATCGAAAAATTTCTTGGCGCTGATTTTGAGGTTCGCGCCTCGATGGGGCATATTATGGACCTGCCCAAAAAGGGTATGGGGGTCAACCTGCCCAAAAAGGGGAAGAAGACCGCTGGCGCCCATGATTTTGAACCCAAATATGAGATCATCGAGAAGAAAGAGAAGCTGATTAGCGAGCTAAAATCAGCGGCGAAGAAAGCGGAGACGGTCTACCTGGCGCCGGACCCGGACCGCGAGGGCGAGTTTATCGCCTGGTCGTTGAAGAGCGCACTTGGCCTGCGTGCCCCGCAGCGGGCGGTCTTCAATGAAATTACCAGGCGCGCGGTGCAGGAGGCGATCAGTAACCCCCGTGTCATCAATGAAGATCTCTTTAATGCCCAGCAGGCCCGTAGGGTGCTAGATCGTCTAGTAGGGTATAAGATCAGCCCGTTGCTCTGGCGGCGCATCCAATCGGGGACGAGCGCCGGGCGTGTGCAGTCGGTGGCCCTGCGCCTGATCTGCGAGCGCGAGGCCGAGATTCGCACTTTTGTGTCAGAGGAATACTGGACCATCACCGCGCATCTGAGCAAGCAAAAGCAGCGCAAAGTCTTTGAGGCGCAGCTTTTCGCGCTCTTGAACGCCGAGGGAGAGGCCGAGGAGCCTCAGCCCCAACTGGACGAGGGCGACGAAGGCAGGAACGGCGCGCCCAAAAATGGCAACGGCAAAAAGGGCAGGTCAGCTAACGGTGATGAGCCGGAGCGCACTCGCATCAAGATTGGCAGCGAGGAAGAGGCGAAGGCCATTCTGGCCGAGCTTGAGGGGGCAATGTATCGTGTGCGCGGTGTGGAGCAGAAGGATGTGCGCCGCCAGCCCTGGCTGCCGTATACAACCAGCACCATGCAGCAGGATGCCTCGGTGCGGCTGCGCTTTGCGCCTAAGAAGACGATGAGCCTGGCGCAGCAGCTCTATGAAGGGTTGGAGTTGGGCGCGCGCGGCCACCAGGGTTTGATTACGTACATGCGTACCGACTCGACGCGCGTTTCTGGTGAAGCGCAGCAGGCCGTCAAAAAATTGATCAAAGAGCGCTTTGGCGAAGACTATGTGGGTGAGGGGCGCGCTGGCAAGTCGAAAGCAACCGTGCAGGATGCTCACGAGGCCATTCGCCCAACGGATGTTGCCCTAACGCCGGACATGGTGAAAGCGTATCTGACGCCTGACCTCTTCAAGCTTTATCAGTTGATCTGGCGGCGTTTTGTGGCGGCCTTCATGGCTGCGGCTGTCTTTGATACGGTGCGCGTGGATATTACGGCTGCGAAGTATCTCTTCCGCGCCAACGGATCGAACTTGAAGTTTGCGGGCTTTTATGCGGTCTGGCCGCGTGAAGAGGATGAAGAGGCGCTGCCTCCGTTGGAAGTGGGCGAGCCGCTGGACCTGCATCAACTCAAGCCAGACCAGCACTTTACCCAGCCGCCTCCGCGCTATGGTGAGGCGAGCCTGATTAAAGAATTGGAAGAGCGAGGGATTGGTCGCCCCAGCACCTATGTGCCGATTGTCTCGACTATTCAGGAGCGCGGCTATGTGGAGCAGCAAGAGCGCCGCTTTGTGCCTACCTGGCTGGGTGAGACGGTTAATGAAGTCATGACCAACCATTTCCCTGACATTGTGGATGTGGGCTTTACGGTTGCTATGGAGCAGAAGCTGGATTCCATCGAGGAAGGCCAGCAGGAGTGGACCGAGTTTCTGCGGCGCTTCTATGATGAATTCAAGGAGACCCTGGCCCGCGCCGAGAGCGAGATGCCGAAAGTGCAGAAGCCGGTTGAGGAGATCGGTGAACTTTGCCCGGAGTGTGGCCGTCCGCTCGTCATTCGCAGCGGGCGCTTCGGCCCGTTCATCTCGTGTTCAGGCTTTCCAGAATGCGCGTTCAAAAAGAAGCTGGTTAATAAGACCGGGGCGCTCTGTCCGCAATGTGGCGGTGATCTGGTAGTGCGTAAGACGAAGAAGCGTGGCAAAGTCTTCTATGGCTGCATGAACTATCCAACCTGCAACTTTGCAATCTGGGATCGCCCGGTTGCCACACCCTGCCCCAATTGCGGTGGGCTGGTTACGGTAGCCCAGGGGAAACAGGTAGCTTCCTGTACAATGTGTGGCACGGTGATAGAAGGTATAGCCCAGGAGGGCGGCGCTGAGGGTTCCCCGGCGGGCCAGAATGGCCGCTTTCCATCCAGGTCAGGCGCCAGGGCGCCTGCGTCGGGTGGGGGAACAGGAACATGGCGGAGCGCAGGCAGAGCGGGCAGGACTACAAAACGCGGAACGACCAGAAAGACGAGTACGCGCAAGTCGAGCGCGGGGACAAAAACGGCTGCTGGCGCGGCAAAGAAGACAACGGCAAAGCCTGCTGCAAAGGCAAAGACGACTGCCGCGCCAGCGAGGCGGACACGCGCAACAACGAAGAAAGAAACCATAGCCCTCTCGTAATGGCAGCGCGGTGAAGGCGCAGGCTCTTCTCAGAGGGCGGGTCTGAGAAAGTATGTGGAAGCAACGGTGAGCAATTATCTGGGGCAGCCGGTGCGGGCGACAACCATTCTGGCGGTTCGTCGCGCCGGGCAGGTGGCTATGGCAGGCGATGGACAGGTGACGGTGGGGAGTGCGGTGATGAAGCATACGGCCCGCAAGATTCGGCTGCTGTGTGAGGGCAAGGTGTTGGCCGGTTTTGCAGGCTCGACGGCTGACGCCCTGACCCTGTTTGATAAGTTTGAGGCGCAGCTAACCACCTATCAAGGAAATCTGCGCAAGGCGGCGGTGGAACTGACCAAAGACTGGCGCACGGATAAGTATTTGCGACGGCTGGAGGCGATGCTGGTGGTGGCCGACAGCGAGCAATTATTAGTACTGAGCGGCGATGGCGATGTGATTGAGCCTGATGGCGGGGTTATTGCGATTGGCTCAGGTGGCAACTATGCCCAGGCTGCCGCGCTGGCGCTGCTTCAGTATACGTCTCTTTCTGCCGCAGAAATTGCCCGTGCCGCGTTAGAGATTGCGGCTTCAATTTGCATCTATACCAATAGCCAGATTACGTTACATGTCCTCGAAAGCCAGGGCGCCTCGGCTGGAGGAAGAGAACTATGAAAGATTTGACACCTCAGCAGATCGTGCGCGAGTTGGACCGATATATCGTTGGGCAACCTGAAGCAAAACGGGCTGTGGCGGTAGCACTGCGTAATCGCTATCGCCGGATGCAGCTTGCCCCTGAGGTACAGGCGGAGATCACCCCCAAGAATATCCTGATGATTGGTCCGACAGGGGTGGGGAAGACGGAGATTGCCCGCCGATTGGCAAAGCTGGCGGATGCACCATTTGTGAAAGTGGAAGCGACGAAGTTTACCCAGGTGGGCTATGTTGGCCGCGATGTCGAGTCTATTGTGCGCGATCTGATGGATACGGCTATGAACATGGTACACGAGGAGAAGCAGTCCCAGGTGCAGGCGCAAGCTGAGACGATGGCGCACCAGCGTATCCTCAACTACCTGCTGGAGCCACAGAAAGCTGAAGCTGGCGCTGATGCCAGGGCACTTGCTGAGAAAGTTGAGGCAAAGCCTGCCACACACGATCTGCTGGTGGTGGAGCAGGTGGGCGCGGAGAAATCAGAGAAAGTCAGCGCGCAAGCGGCAAAGGCAAACGGACGTAATCAGCCACGCGTGACCAAGGCAAAGCGCAAGCGGGTAGCGGAGATGCTGGCGAATCATCAGTTGGAAGAGCAAATCATCGAGATCGAACTTGAGCCTGATGATGGATATACCTCTGTTCTGGAGTTTGTCGCCGGAATGGCTTCGGATGACAGCGAGGGCGATTTTCAAGAATTGATCGGCGGTATCCCAGGCCAGCGCAGGCGCTCGCGCCGAGTTTCGGTCAAAGAGGCGCGGCGTATCCTGACACAAGAAGAGGCCAATAAGTTGATCGATTTCGATCAGGTGGTCGAAGACGCTACCAGGCGTGTGGAGCAGTCGGGCGTGGTCTTTCTGGATGAGCTAGATAAGGTGGCGGGAGCTAAAATAGAGGTTGGACCGGATGTTTCGGGGCAGGGAGTCCAGCGCGATTTGCTGCCGATTGTGGAAGGCTCGACGGTGATGACGCGCTACGGGCCGGTGAAAACCGATCATATTCTCTGGATTGCCGCCGGGGCGTTTTATAGCGCGAAGCCCGGCGATCTGATCCCTGAGTTGCAGGGACGCTTCCCGCTGCGTGTCGAACTGCAAAATCTGAGCCAGACGGATTTCAAGGCTATTCTGACACAGCCAGAAAACGCGCTGACTCGGCAATATCAGGCGCTGCTTCGTACCGAGGGAGTGGAGTTGGTCTTCACGGACGATGGGTTAGAAGAGATGGCGGGCATGGCGGCTCAGATGAATCAGCGGCAGGAGAATATCGGCGCGCGGCGGCTGCATACGATTATCGAGAAGCTGCTGGAGGAGCTTTCTTTTGAGGCGCCCGATATGCGCGGCCAGACGATCACGCTGGATCGGGCGTTTGTGCAGGCGCGGCTGGATGGCCTCTTGAAAAACGAGGATTTGAGCAAATACATTCTGTAATTTGCGATTTCCGCGTCAGTCTGCTATACTGCCTCAACGGATGTAGAGGAAACCTTTGCTGCGCGCACCAGATGGGCGTCAACGCTCTGAGTTTTTCGCTCTATTGGAATTAGAGATTTTCGGGGAGGATTTGCGCTCTCATGCCCAACACCAAATCGGCGGCCAAGCGCATGCGGATCGAACAGAAGCGCCGGGCGCGTAACCGGGCGGTGAAATCAACCGTCAAGACGTTCGTTGGCAAGGCTCAGCGCGCGATTGCCGCGCAGCCTGACGAGGAGACCACGATTGCTGCGGTGCGCCAGGCTATCAGCCAGCTTGATCGCGCCGCGACCAAAGGTGTGCTGCATCCAAATAATGCTGCTCGCCGCAAGTCGCGCCTCATGAAGCGTCTGAACGCTGCGACAACTGAGAGTTAATCGCCCGGACGCTCTGGCAATTGCAATGGCGGCGGACTTGCCGATGTAGCGGACTTGCCAGGTGGACGGACTATTCGATCCTATTGCTTACGGAGTGCCGGGCCGCTGCGCCTGGCATTGCTGTTTCTGGCATCTCTATCAGGCGGCTGCTTATGTCTTCTCAACCATCGGAACGGCAAATAGCTCCTTCTGATCTGCGTGTAGGCTCTGCCTCGCGGCAGCGCGAACACATCGGTGATCTGGCGGTGGCTGATGAGCGCCGCCGCCTGGCGCGCGAATTACATGATACGGTTGTTCAGTCGCTGGTGGCGCTGGTGCTGCGGCTGGAACGTATTGAGGAGCCGCGCGGCGAGATCGCGGAGGCGCGCCTGCTGGCGCGCCGCGCCCTGGATGATATTCGCCGGGCGATCTGGGGCTTGCGGCCCGCCTTGCTGGAGGCGCTGCCATTTCACGAGGCGCTGTCGCGTGAGGTGGAGCATGTGGCCGATGAGGGTGGTCTCTCTAGCCGGGTGACGGTTGTGGGGCAGCCACGCCCGCTGCTGCCTCAACAGGAGATGGCCTTGTTCCGCATTGCCCAGGAGGCGCTCTCCAACGCGATTCGCCACGCGGCGGCCCGCCGGGTGCGTGTCAGCCTGAACTATCTGGATGATGGCCTGCGGCTGGTGATCGAGGATGATGGCTGCGGGTTCGACCCTGCCGCGCTGGAAGCGCCAGCGCCTCCCCCGGTCGAGCCATACTGGCCGCCGTACTTTGCTGATCCTGGTTTCCCGCTTCCTGCTGGCGAAGCGAGCCATTTTGGATTAGAGACGATGCGCGAACGGGCGCGATTGGTTGGCGGCTGGCTGGCGCTTGAAAGCGCGCCCGGCCAGGGGACGCACATACGTGTTGATCTGCCGTATACGCCGCATACGCCGCTCGCAGATACGTTGCTGTCTGCTGAGCAGCAGGCAGCCGGAGCCGCGTCGGCTGCGCTTGCGGCCATAGCGATTCCTGCCCTTCAGGAAGCCGCGCCAGCAGCGCGTATTCGTATTCTGGTGGTTGATGACCACGCGGTCATACGCGCAGGTATGCGTCGGCTGTTGGAGAGCTATCCTGATTTTGAGGTGGTGGGTGAGGCGGCAGATGGCCTGGAGGCGCTCGGCGAAGCGCAAGACCTTGGCCCGCAGGTGATTTTAATGGATATGCGCATGCCAGGGATGAATGGCCTGGAAGCATTGCGTCAACTGCGCGCCTCCAATCCCGATCTGCGCATCTTGATGCTTTCGGCGTATGAGCAAGATGAAGATGTGCTTGAAAGCCTCAAGGCTGGGGCCAGCGGCTATGTGTTGAAAGACATTGCGCCGGATGAACTGGCGCAAGCGATACGGGTTGTCGCCAAGGGCGAGACGCTGCTGGCTCCTGGGCTGACCGGAAAGCTTGTTGATCGTCTTGGAAGGCAGCCGCAAGACGACCTCTCCAGTCTGTTGACGGTGCGGGAATATGAGGCGCTGCGCGCCCTGGCAAGCGGTTTGCGGAATAAAGAGATCGCCCGGCAGCTTCAGGTGAGCGAGCGCACGATCACTTTTCACCTGGCGCATGTGTATCAGAAGTTGGGCGTGACCAGCCGCACCGAAGCACTCAGCCGGGCGCTGGAATTGGGCCTGCTGAAATCTTGAGGCCCTTTGCTGCTACCCACTGCTTCCACTTTTGGCTGCTTCACCAGGAATATTCGATTACCTGGAGAGTATTTATCCCAGGCGGGCGTATGTCCATAGAAACCGAGGTGAAGCAGATGAGCCTGGATAAGCAGCTAGAGGAATTGCTCGCTGGGTTAGGAGTTGAGATGGAACGCGAGGCTGAAGAACCCGCTGATGAAGATGGGGACGGGGATGGAGGAGGCGTCAGACTGGCTAATATCTCACTCTTTCAAGCGTCGAAGGAACATTACGGTGTCTTCTATCGTCTTGATTTGATTGAATGCTGTCCACAGTTGCGCGTGTTTCTGCCTGCCAATAGCGGGGCGGCTAAGATGGAAGGCTACCTTGTCTGTCCAGCGGAGCATTCGCCGCTGCGTGGCGCGTTTGAACTGCTGGCTGCCCACGAGGGCAGCCCGGATTTTGAGATGCAGCAGGATACGATGCGTCAGCACCAGCTCTTCGCGGTTGGCGAAATGATGAAGCGGCTCTTCTGGGCTGGCGATCTGGAAGAGATGCAGTTTCCGGCGGAGGTGCTGGTGGAGCGCATTCTCTGATCTTACGTTCGTCTTACGTTTTGCTGCTGAGTTTTGGTAAGGTCAGCAGTTGACAGCAGGCCATTTGTGTGTGGTACACTTATAGAAGACCTGGCTCTGCCACTCTCTTCACTCTAACAGATAGGCAAGATAGATGGACCTGGATACCATCGGTCAGGCTGCGCGTCATCACCTTGAATTGAAGCATGCTGCTCGTGAGCAGGCGCTCCCGAAGTCTCGCGCAGCCATTCGGTGCTGCGCTAATGCGATCCGCGCCGCCCATCGCCAGGATTTTTCCAACGCTGCGCAGGTGCTCAGGCAGGCCGAGACGCTGCTGGCCGAGATGCGCGCCGGTTTGAGCGATCATCTGGATATTTATTACGCTGGCTTTGTTGAAGATGCTCAGAAAGAGTTTGCTGAGGCGTCGCTGACCTGCGCGATTATTCAACAGCAGCCGCTCCCCTTGCCTGCTGCGCTGCATGTGGAGTGGGCGCCTTATCTCAATGGGCTGGGTGAGGCAGTTGGCGAATTACGCCGCTCCATTCTTGATCGTATGCGGCAAGGAAGGCTGGAAGGCTGCGAGCACCTGTTGCAACAGATGGATGATGTCTATCTGCTGTTGACGACGCTTGACTTTCCTGACGCTATCACGGGGAATCTGCGCCGGACGACTGACTCGGTGCGGGGCATTCTGGAAAAGACGCGCGGCGATCTGGCGGTGGCTGCTCGTCAGGCACAACTGGCCGAGACGATGGCGCGGCTGGAGTCCCGATTATCTCCTGAGAACTAACCCCTGGCTGATCTCAATGCTTTGCAGGCGTATTTGCTCTGGCAAGGCAAATACGCGCAAGCGACTTACATATCAGGTTTACTATAAAGCGTCCTACAGGAGTCAATAATCAGCCATGAGTACTGGAAACCGCTTCAATACAAACTATTCGCGAGCTAATGATAGGCCATCTCCGGTTGAGCCGCCTGCGCTTGCCGATACCCAGGATGCCGCCCCTGCCTCTCTGGAGGCATCTGAACTTCCCCCGCTTCCCCCGCTGCCGCCACGCAGGACGTTGCCACTTCCTCCGTCAGATGGGTTGAATGCTGGCACGACGGGGGTTGCGATAGAGCAGGCGCTGGTAGCGACTGACCAGCGCAGCGGTCTGCCTCTTGAGCTACCATCGTTGCCTGGGCAGTTCGATCGCTGGTGGAGCGTTCTGCGCCCGGCCACGCTCTGGTTGTCTGTGATGCCTGTTGTCTTGGGCGCGATCATCGCCTGGTTGGAATCGCTTGGCAGCAGCGCCGTCTTCCATCCCATCCGCTTGCTGGCCTTGATCCTGATTGTCCTGGCGCTGCATGCCGCCGCCAATCTGCTGAATGAGTCGTATGACGTGTTGCGGGGAACTGATGGGCAGCATGCCCTGGGTTCTAGCAAGGTCATTCAACAAGGATTATTGAGCGCCGAAGGCGTTCGACGCGCCGGTTTCCTGCTCCTTGGTGTTGGCGCTCTTGGCCTGGTGATTCTGACACTTACGGCACGTACCTGGGGTGTTCTGGCGCTGGGCGGCGCATCACTCCTGCTGGCTTATTGGTATTCCGGCACGCGCTACGCACTGGCCTACTTGCCATTAGGCGAGTTGATCGTGGGGTTTGTGATGGGTCCGGCAGCCTTAATCAGCAGCGTTCAGCTTCAGGGATCGCCAGTCAGCCCGCTGGCGATCACGTTCGCATTGGCTCTGGGGGCGCTGGCTGCTGCGGTAATTCTGGCGAACAACTTACGTGATCTGGAAACTGATCGCGCCGCCAAAAAGCGTACCCTGGTCACGTTTCTGGGCGCACAGATGGGGCGGGCACTGTATCTGGCGCTGGTCTTGCTCCCCTATCTGCTGATCGCCCTGGCTGCGTTTCCTCATGGCAAACCGCATGGGCTGCTGCTGGTTCTTTTGACCATCCCTGACCTCTTTGTGGTGGTTACAGGTATCTTGCGCGCCGAGACGCCTGCTGCCAGCCATCTGGTTGTGGAGCAAACTTTGCGACTGCACCTGCGCTTTAGCTCGTGGCTGCTGGTTGGCTACCTGCTCTCGGTTGGTGTCGTCTATCTGCTGTCACTCATGCTGCACTAATTGTTGATCTCGCCCGTAATCCTTTCTGTGATACGATACGCAGCAGCGAGGCATTGCGGGCGATCTGCTTTTTCGAGGCGCTTGCGCTTTGGTTGCGCGGCCCTGAGAGAAAGCATGCAGAGAAAGCATACGCCCACACTCGCAGGGCGCTGAGCCGCCGAGAAGGCGCTCCAAAAAGCTGTGATCTGACTTACACCAGAAAGCTGATCGTTTCATGCCTGCTCGTCACCTGAATGGAAAAAGCGCGCAACCAGAAGAACAGCCAGCCACGCGCAATACACTGCGGTTTATTATTCTTGGCCTGCTGGGCGCGCGAGCCATGACCGGCTATGATATTAAACAAGCCTTTGATCGCGCGATTGCCAGCTATTGGAACGCTGGCAACAGCCAGATTTATACGACCTTAAAGGCGCTGGAACACGATGGGCTGGTTGAGTCTGAACTCGTCATTCAGCAGCACCGCCCCAATCGTAAACTCTACCGATTGACGCCCCAGGGCGAGGCGGAACTTGATGCCTGGCTGAAAGAACCGGCTCCAGAACGCTTTACCAAGGACGAGTTTCTTGCCAGGCTCTTCTTTTGCGGCCAGACGACGGATGAGGCGGCGCTGCGCCACCTGATGGAACACCGACAGGCGATTGAAACTCAACTGACGCATATGGAATGGGTGCGTCAGCATTATACCCAGCGGCCAGCGCGTCGCCCGCACCTGCTGGAATATCAACTGCTGGTTCGTGAATATAAAGAAGAGACACTGCGCGCTGATCTGGCGGTAACAGAACGGGCTATCGCTCGTCTGCGCGAGCGTATCGAGGGGCGTCGGCCTGCCGAGGTGTCAGAGGGCGAACGCAAGGGGTAGTCGGCGCGTTTTAAGCTGCCGACCTGCTGACTCTTGACAAGAAGCGTTTTACGCCATAAGCTATAGATAAATCATATCTCTATTTGGATATATCAATCGGCTTCGTTTTTCATCTGCTGCGCTGCCTTCACGCCAGGATGGGGAGAAGGGATCGCCTGCGACGGCGGGCGCATGCGGGCGCCGAGCGCCCGCACTCTCGCCTGGGCTGCGCGCGTCCTTGTCTGCGCCGGGTGTGCTGGCGTCCATGAGACCCAAAGGAGGTGTCGCAATGGCGACGGCTATCCAATCGGATGCGGCGGTGTTGGAGCGCATCCGCAACAAGCAGCTTGTCGAGTCGGTGGAGCATATGAGTCCCACGTATATTGAGGGGATGAAGCGTATCCTGACCGTTTCGGCGGATACCGAACTGATTAGCGCGCCCGCCTACTTCCACGCTGCCCAGCATGCGCCCAACCTCAACGCTTTTGGTTCGGCCATCTCCATTATTCAGGATGAACTGGGCCACGCCCATATCGCCTATCGCCTGATGCGCGATCTGGGGGTTGATACCGAATGGCTGATCTACGAGCGCCCGGCGTCACAATTCAAGTATCCATATGCCTTCGATGTGCCGCTGGATAGCTGGGTGGAATTGATTATGGCGAACGCTTTTTATGATCGCGCGGGCTATACGTTGCTGGGCGATGTGTTTGAGAGTAGCACCTTTGGCCCCTGGAAGCGGGCGCTGGTGAAGGTAGATAAAGAAGAGACCTTCCATTTGCGACATGGCGAGCAATGGATGCGCAGGCTGAGCCAGGACTCCGCTGCGCATGAAGAGATTCAGCGGGCCATTGATTGGATGTTCCTGCTGACGGTGGAGTGGTTCGGGCTGCCGGATGAGCTTAAGAAGCATGGCGAGCAGCTTGATTATGGCTTTAAGGGCAAGTCCAACGACCAGCTACGCCAGACCTGGATGCGCACTGCGGTGCCGTTGTGCGAGGAACTGCATTTTAAGGTACCCGCCCATTATGACGCCGCGCAAGATATGTATGTGGTTGATTGCCCGTTTCCAGCGCATTTCGACGCTGAGCGCAAGCATTGGGACTTGGAAGCTGGGCAGATTAGCTGGGATGAGGTGATGAAGCGCTGGAAGGCACGGGGGCCGAAGAATGAGGAGTTTGTCTCTATGATTCAGCGGGGCAATAAACAGTTGAAGCAACTGCTGGAGGCGCGCTGATGAGCATTCCTTTTGCGCTGGCGCGGGATGTACCCTCTCAGGATGAAAATCCGCTCCAGCCAGAGAACCGGCAGATGAATCGCTCCCCAGGAAGCCTTCAAGAAAATACTCTTCGCCCGGATGAAGCAGATTCCAGTGAAGCGTTGTGGGCGGCTCTGCGCGAAGTGAACGATCCTGAGCTACCCATCAGCATTGTGGATATGGGGCTGGTGGTGGCGCTTGAACGGCGCGAGGGGACCGTGGCGCTCAAGCTGACGTTTACCGCGATGGGGTGCCCAGCAATGGAAATGATTCTGGATGATGTACGCGCCCGGCTGCTTCAGGAACCTGGAGTAGAGCAGGTGGAGATTGAGGTGGTCTGGGATCCGCCCTGGACGCCTGCCCGGCTCAGTGAAGAAGGCAGAGACACGCTGCGTATGTGGGGGATTGGGCTATGAGTGAGACAACGCCACTCAAGGTCGTGGCAGAAACAAAGCTGTGGGAAGTCTTTGCGCGGCGTAAATACGAGGAGCCGCTGCATCAGGTAGGTACGATTGCCGCCGATGACCCCGAACTGGCGAAAGTCTATGCCCGCAGCATCTATGATGAGTTTTCCTGGGTGGAGATGGTCGTCGCTCCACGCGATGCGTTTCTCTCCGTTATCAAGCCTTAATCCGGCGCCGCAGGAGGAACAGGTGATGGGAAATGAAATAACCGAGCAGCAGGCGCTTTTTGATCTGCTGGCGGCGCTGGCCGATAACAAGTATTTCCTGGGGCGGCGCTATGCCGAGTGGTGCAATGGCGCGCCGACGCTGGAATCGTCGGTGGCGGCGGCGGCGATGGCCCAGGATGAGCTTGGACACACGCGCGCGATCTATCCCTTGCTGCAAGACTTTCCCCAGGCAAAGGAGCAGCCTGCCGAGTATGAGCCGGAGACGCGCACCCGGTTTTGCAATGTGGCCTTTTTAGATCACCCCTTTACGGGCTGGCCTGATTTTATTGCTGCTAATTTTTTGCTTGATACGGCTCTCTCGGTGATCTTCGAGTTTGCCCAGGAATCGCGCTTTGAGCCGCTGCGGGGGCGCGCCAGAAAGGTGTTACAAGAAGAGCAGGTACACGCGCTGCATAGCGAGGGCTGGGTGCGTCGGCTTGCCCGCACAGGCGGCTCGGTGCGTGGCGCACTTGCGGCGGCGCTGGAGCGGGCCTGGCTGGAAACGCTCTGCTGGTTTGGTCCGATTGATGATCCGCGCGGGGAGCTTTTGCGCCAGGGGGGCGTCCTGGCGGGTGGGCCGGAGGAACTGCGCCAGCACTGGTTGCAGCGCGTGGGTCCGGCGCTTCTGGAGAGCGAACTGGCGCAGGCTTTCTTATTACAGCAAGAAGCTGCTGGCCGCTGGGTGGCGCCATCAGCCCTGCCCTGGGAAAAGTGGGATGCTGGCCGCCGTCGCTTACAACAGGAGCCTGCTCATGTCTGAGCGTTCGCTTTTCCAACAGGATGAGGCGCAGAGAGCGATTTGCCCCTATTGCGGATCAGGGGAGACAGAGTTTTTCTCGCTCTTTGGCTCGCAGTTGTTGACGGCCCAGTATTATTGTCGGACCTGCCATACTCCGTTCGAGCAGATTAAGAATAATGATGTATTGGCAGACGCGGCCCGCCGCGATCTGATTGAAGAAGGGCATGAGGAGTAGCGATGGCTCGTGTGGATGGTCGAGCGCCAGATGAACTGCGACCTCTCAAGGTTGCCGTGGATTATCTCAAATACGCCGAAGGATCGGTCTTGATTGAGGCAGGTGAGACGCGCGTTCTCTGCACCGCCAGTATCGAAGAGGGCGTGCCTCCTTTTCTGGAAGGGCGCGGCCAGGGCTGGCTGACGGCGGAATACAGCATGCTGCCGCGCGCCACTAAAACGCGCACCAGACGTGAAGCGGTGGTTGGACGGCCCAGCGGGCGTACACAGGAGATTCAGCGCCTGATCGGGCGCTCATTGCGCGCGGCGCTCGATCTGAAGCTGCTGGGGGAGCGCACCCTGACAATAGATTGCGATGTGCTGCAAGCTGATGGCGGCACGCGCACACTCTCGATTACTGGCGCATATATCGCGGCTCATCGCGCATGCACCACGCTCTTGAAGCAAGGGCTGCTGAAGGGACATCCTGTGCAGACGGCAGTGGCGGCGATCAGTGTGGGGGTGATTGATGCTGTGCCGCTGTTGGATCTGAACTATGCCGAAGACTCGCGGGCGCAGGTTGACTTCAATGTGGTGATGACGGGTAGGGACGAGTTCATTGAGGTCCAGGGGACGGCTGAGGGCCACCCTTTCTCGCGCGAAGCACTGGAAGAGTTGTTAGACCTTGCCGGGCAGGGCATTCGCCAGCTCATCGCTGTCCAGAAAGCCTATATCTGAACGCCACTTCGCTCTCCTGATAAAGCTACCTTCCCTCTAGACGACGATCCCCAAGAAAAGAGGGGTTGCATTCCCATAGATGAGGTCGTATACTAGGCGCAATCTAGCGCAGGATCGAGGTGCTGTGACTATACCACTCAGGCGCTAAGCAACAGAAGGGAGTCATCTATGTACCCCTGGCTACACCTGGGATCCCTCGTCATCTCTACTTACTCGCTCCTGTTTTTGTGCGCCTTTGCGGTTGGTGGCGTTATTACCTATTACGAAGCCAGACGCCAGCAGCGCGCGACCGAAGCCATTTTGCGTGTCGCACTGGGGGCGCTGGCTGGCGGGGTGATCGGCGCTAAACTCAGTATGCTGATCTTCCTCGGCCCGGCCACGTTCGTCAAAGACCTGCCCTATCTCTGGTATAGCGGCCAGGCGTGGACTGGTGGCTTTTTTGGCGGTTACGCTGGCGTGCTGATCGTCAAACGCTGGAACCATATCACCTACTCCACTGGCGACATCTTTGTCCTGGCGCTGCCGCTGGCCCAGGCCATCGGGCGGCTGGGCAATCTCCTTGGCGGCGACCCATTTGGTCTGCCCAGCACCCTCCCCTGGGCGATTCTCCAGCAGGGCGTCTGGCGTCAGCCCTCTGCGCTTTATGAACTGATCCTCGATCTCCTCCTCTTTGCGGTCATCTGGCGGCTGCGTGGGAAGCTGGCTCGCCCTGGCGACCTCTTTAAGCTTTACGTGGTGAGCTATTGCAGCCTGCGCTTTATGGTGGATTTCACTCGCGCCGATCCTCGCGTGTTGTTGGGCCTGACAATGGTGCAGGTGCTCTACATCCCGGCCCTCCTTACTTTTGGCTACCAACTCTGGAAATCCTACCGCGAGAACCGAAAGGCAAAAATCGCGGAGGCCGCAGAACCGCTGGCTGAGGCGGCCTAGCTACGACGCTCGATAGGTACATACCAATGCGCTCTCCGAGTAGAGAGGAAAGCACCGTATGCGCTTGTGTCCAAATTGCGGTTATCAGAATGACGACATGTCGGCTATCTGCATCCATTGTGATCGTGTACTGCCGCCGCCTGCTGCGCCAGAGGAGCCGTCCGCTACGGTTTCAGCATCACAGTCACCTGTTCAACTCTCAGCCGTTCCCGTTCCAGCACAGGATGGCGCGCGGAAGGGACGCCAGTACTTCCTTGGCCTGGGGTTGGGACTCATTCCCTTGCTTGTCCTCTTTCTCGCTATTGGCCTCACTTCCCAGCAATCAACCTCAAATTTAGCAATCAACCTACTTTACGTGAGCCTTGCGCTCTATATCGCTTCGATCATCGCCATGATTGTCTGTCTTTCTATCAGCAAGGTCCGCTTTGTGGGCTACGGGCTTTTGACGACCGTGTTGGCCTCTCCGGTAATCGGTTTCATCGGCTGTGTCGTCATCGTTTTCAGCCAGCCATTATTCTGAAGTTGTGAAGCGAGGAAGGGAGAAATTCAACCTATGAAGCCAGGAAAAGGGGCGCTACGCATGCGCAAAACCACCGTTCAGACTCAGGAGGAAGCTCTCGCCGCAGCCGAGGCGATCCCGGCTATCGAAGAGACCTTTCCACCACGCAAAGATCGGCCCTATATCTACCATAACCTGACCAATAGCCTCTGCCCGAAATGCCTGCGGGTCATTCAGGCGAAGGTGATTATTCAGCACAACAAAGTCTATCTCCTCAAGACCTGCCCGGAGCATGGCGCGATGCGCACGCTGCTTTCCTCGGATGCAACCTATTATCAGAGTCAGAGTCAGTACAACAAGCCCGGCACGCTGCCGCGCCATTTCCAGACGCCAGTGGAGCAGGGCTGCCCGCTGGATTGCGGCCTCTGTACCGACCACGAGCAGCATACGTGCCTGGCGCTCATAGAACTGACCGAAGCCTGCAACCTGCGCTGCCCGACGTGCTTTGCCGATTCTGATATTGGCCGTTACGCGCCGCTGGATGAGGTCGAGCGCATGATTGATACTATCGTAGAGAACGAGGGCTATGCCGATGTGGTGCAGTTCAGCGGTGGGGAGCCGACCATCCACCCGCAGATACTGGAGGTGCTGGCGCTGGCAAAGCGAAAGCGTATCAAGGCGCTGATGATTAATACGAACGGTGTGCGCATCGCCCGCGATGAAGACTTTGTGCGCGGCTTGAGCGCCTTCAAGGGAAACTTTGAGGTCTACTTACAGTTTGATGGCTTCCGCCAGAGCACCTATGAGGCGCTGCGAGGTCTGGACCTGCGCGAGATCAAAGAAAAGGCGCTTGCCAACCTGACGAAATACGAGATTCCTGTTAACCTGACAGCGACGATCAAACGCGGCGTGAATGAAGATGAGATTGGCGAGATCGTCACGTTCGGCCTGGCGCAGAAGATGGTGCGCGGTATCACCTTCCAGCCCATCACCAATGTGGGCCGCCATGAGGACTTTGATCCGCTTGACCGGACCACCACGCCTGATGTGATCCATGCTATTGCCGAGCAAACCGGAGGCATCTTCCGCGCCAGCGACTTTGTGCCGCTGCCTTGCCACAGCGATTGCATCAGCATGACCTACGCCTATGTCAAGGGTAAGAAGGTCAAGCCGCTGCCGCGCTATATTGATGTCAAAGCCTATCTGGATGCCATTGGCAATCAGATTAACTTCCGCGTGGATGATGTGAAGATGGTCGTTGGTTCGGCCCTCAACCGGCTCTGGTCGGCGTCCATGCCGCTGAGTACGGTGAATGCGCTGCGCGATTTTAGCTGCTGTCTGCCAGCCATGCCCCAGGCGCTCTCGCAGAAGGAGCATGGCAGCGTGTTGTATGAGAATATGTTCCGCATCGTGATCATCTCCTTTATGGATGCCTGGAACTTCGATGTACGCTCGGCCAAAAAGTGCTGCGTCCACCATGTTTTGCCCGATGGCAAGATTATGCCCTTCTGCTCCTACAACACGCTGCATCGGCCCAAATATATGACCAAGATGCGCGGCAGCAGAGCGATCTTGCCAGCACGTCCAGCCGCGAAGCGTGAGGCAGAAGCATGAGCTTGCTCCCTTCAGCAAAGCCCTGGGGAGGCGTGCTGGCGTTTCCAGTCTTGCTGGCGCTGATCCTGATGGTGCTCTTCAGCAGCGCGACGCTGGCCTTTTACCTGAAGCAGCGGCTGTCGTTTGCGCGGCTGCAACAGGTATTTACCCGCCAGCCAGGGCTTGTTGGCAACGCGATAGCGGCGCTGCTGGGCGCGGCCACACCCTTTTGCACTTGTACGGCGGTCCCGCTCTTCCTGGGCATGCTGGAAGTGGATGTGCCAGTGGGGCCGGCCATCTCGTTTCTGCTGGCTTCACCTACCGTGAACCTTGGCGCGGTCATTCTGCTGCTGGTGGTATTTGGCTGGCGAACTGCGCTCTTCTATGGCAGCGCGTGTCTGATTGCCGCTGTCGCCGTTGGCTGGCTGTTGGGGCGCATCCCACGCGAGCGGGCGCTGCGCGATTATCTCTGGATGACGGAGGATGAGCCAGCGCCGGGCAATGCCCGTGTCGCCTTGCGCAAGGCGACACTGCTCAGCCGCCAACTGCTGTGGAAATTGCTCCCCTGGCTGGCGCTTGCCACGCTGGCAGGCATCGTGATCGATCTGCTGGCGCCCGCTGGAGCCGTTATCCAGATCAGCCGCCTGGGCATTGGTCTGGGCATCCCGACCGCCGCACTGTTGGGCAGTGTGATCTATGCCGATATTTTGCTGCTCATCCCAATCGGCTACGCGCTGATCCAACAGGGAGCCGCTATTCCCATCGTCCTCACCTTTATGCTGGCCGCATCGGGCGTCAGCTTCTCGGAGGTAATCGTTCTCAGCCGCATCCTCCAACCTCGTTTGGTGGCACTTTTTGTCGTCTCCACGCTTGGTATTTATATGCTGCTGGGCGCAGGTTTCCTCTGGCTGGGGTACTGAGGAGTCAGGAGTAACGGCTGAATCCTAGTAATACCGTTCAACCATCGTTCGGTAGATGCGAACGCGGCTGTAATGATCTACATCGCCGAGTTTCGCCATTCCCAATTTTCCGAATCAGCGCGGCTAATGAGCGGGTTCACTGCTGGCATACTCCTTGATGCTATACGACCTTATCGAGTACTCAAACTGCATGATTCTTTGCTGGAAAGCACGGCCATGAAACGACGACCACTGGGCGTGACGATTCTCGCGGTGTTGATCCTACTTTTCGGACTTCTGGTGAGTGGGCTGAGCCTATTTTTGCTGGTCCTGAGCTTGCTGCACTATACCGGCAATGTGCCACCTGCGCTGGTAGTCGCGCTGGGGAGATTGTCGATGCTCGATCTGTTTCTGGTGACTGCGCAGGCGGCCCTTGGAGTATTTGCCCTGGTGAGCGGCATCGGCATGCTGCGGCTGCGGCCCTGGGCCTGGCTGATAGGTATGCTCCTGCTGGGCTGTGAACTGGTGATTCAACTCAGCAACTATTTCCAGGGGCGTCCTGCCTATCTGGTGCTGTTTGTCACAGCACTGCTAGTGTTCTATCTCAATCAGCGGCCCATTCGGGAGGCGTTCAGCATCGAGCCGAGGTCTTCCGCTGTCCCCGCGAGCATACACATTGAACCCGTTGGCAGCACAGATGCGGTTGAGCCGCCCGGTGCGCTGGAGCCGTGAACCATAAGGAGCAGCAGCGATGGCCCTCCTCATTCCTTCTGATATGGCGACAACCCCCCTCCTTTCCCCTGCTGATCTGGCGCTGATGCGTCGCTTCGAGCCGGTTCTCTGCTTTAACCGGGGAGAGCAGTTCTACCCGATGGATGCCGGTTGCTACCTGGCCGTGGCAGGACTCTGCATCAAGCGCCCCAATGAAGACCCCCAGGACGTAGTAGCGCGCGGCCAGCTTACTGCTGACCTGCTGGTTGAGCGCCGCCCTCCCGCGCCGGGGGCGGTGTATTACCTGAGCGTAGCCGATCCGCTTCCAGCGGGGAAAGTTCGCCAGTTTCGTCACAGTTCGACGCTCAAGGACTTTCACCGAGGCCCAGGGCGGCTGGCGCGGGTGGGCCTGACAGCGCGCCTGGGCGATCTGCTCTTTTCGCTCTCTCTGGTCCTGCGCGGCAGAGCGCCAAAGGGGCTGGCGGCAAGCTCCGCGATACGTTATCAGGCGCTCCAGGCGCAGGGGACGCGCTACGCTTATCATGGCCGGGTGGTGCGCGAGCATGGCTACATTGCGCTGCAATACTGGTTCTTTTACGCTTACAACGACTGGCGTTCCTCGTTCCAGGGGGTCAACGATCACGAAGCTGATTGGGAGATGATTACCGTCTACGCCGCAGAGGATGGGCAGGGCGCGATTCAGCCCGTCTGGCTGGCCTATGCTGCGCACAACGATGCGGGCGATGAACTGCGCAGGCGCTGGGACGACCCAGACCTGGCGCGGGTGGGCGAACACCCGCTCGTCTATGTCGGTGCAGGCTCGCACGCTTCCTACTACTTCCCCGGCGAATATCTGACGACGGCAATACTGCCCTATACTGCCAGCCTCATCCGGCTCTGGCAAGGAGTCCAGCGGGTGTGGGCGCGGCTGGGCCAGGGTAACGCGCCGGCGGCTGGTGCGGTACCGGGACTCTTTCGCATCCCCTATGTGGACTACGCGCGCGGCGATGGGCTGCGCATCGGGCCGGGGCAAGAGCGCGCCTGGGAGATCTGCCCCCTTCAAGCGGTTGCCGATAGGCCAGCGCCAGTCTGGGTTGATGGCTATCGGGGCCTGTGGGGCCGCTACATCGGCGACCCTTTTGCGGGCGAAGACGCCCCTACAGGACCCAGGTTTCAGCGCGATGGACAGGTGAGGAAGGCGTGGTATGACCCACTGGGGTGGAGCGGCCTGGACAAAGTTTCGCCGCCCGCCAGGGCGCTCGCAGTGCTGGAGGAGCAACAGCAGCGCCTGCGTGAGGAGCAGCAGGAACTCACGCGGCAGGTTGCAGACCTGGCAGATCGCCAGCGTAGGCTGGAGATGGAATCGGCGGCGATCCATAACCAGCCAGCCCTGCGGGCACAGACGACTCACCTGGAGCGCACGATTCGGGAGGGCAGCGCAGAACTCGACCAGCTCAAGGCCCGGCGGGAGACGAACGAACTGGCGCTGGCAAGCTGCGCCGAGTATGCCACCCAGCTTGCTGCTGGCGATCCCGGTGATCCCCGCGTACACCTGCATCATCCCCATCTGCCCACCAGCCCGGTTGATCTGAGGCTTAGCCGACTGGCGCAGACCTGGAGCGCGATCAGTATTGGCGTGCTATTGGTGGCCTTTGTTATCCTCGCCCAATTCTCGCAAGACCTGGGGCCGGGGCTGCTGGTGCTGCTGGGCATCTACGCTTTCATGGAGGCGCTCTTTCGTCGCTCCATTCGCACGCTGGTGAGCGCGGTGGTTGTGGCGCTGGCTCTGTTCAGCATGCTGGTCTTGTTCATTACCTTCTTGCGCCCGGTGGCGCTGGTGGCGCTGGTGGTGATCGGGCTGGTCCTCATTATCGAGAATCTACGCGAGGTGTGGTCCTGAATCAGTTGCACATTTCTCAAGTCGGCGCAGCGGCGGGGAAAACCAGAATATTGTCTGCCATTGCTATAGCCTCACCCCTCAGTGCGAGCATATGACGCTGCCCTATCTCGATAGCGTGTGGAGTAGACGCGGAGGACGGAGCGGGCGCAAAAGTGTACAGCGGATCCATGAGGGTTAAACGCATCAAGCACCCCTATACCTGCGTGTACCTCAAAAACCACCGAGGGTGAATTCACCTCACTAACCTCATGCGCCAAAACATCTCCTCATGGGGAAAATCATGAAATATTGACAGGGACTGTATTCTGAGATTACCCGACCAGACGAGCGGTTAGTTAGCACACTGGCAAATCTCCTCTAATCGGAGGGAAAGCAGTCCACACCAGGAAGAAGTGGAGAAGAGGGGCCGCTGGAAAGGAAATCCCGTGCTTAATAGGAAATCATGTCATGATTGATGGAGAGAAGACTCTACTCGCCCAAAGCAAATTAGGGAGCCAACCGAAACATGCGCCTGCTGATCAGGCTGTTGCTGTCCAGACGGAGCCACTAACCATAGGCCACAGACTCCGCGCCGCCCGTCTGGCCGCTCATCTGACCCAGCAGGAGCTTGCCGGGGACTTCTACTCGAAAAGCTATGTTTCCGCAATTGAGCGCGGCAAACTGACGCCCTCTTTCCAGGCGCTCGGCAGGCTCGCAGAACGCCTGGCCTTACCAATCTCTTATTTGTTGGGCGAGAGCAAAATTGATCTGGAGGCGCTGGAGAAAAGCAGCATCTTGCTGCGTGGTCCCTTTGATCAGGCACGCCAGGCAGATGAAACAGAGGCGCTGTTGCGGCTTGGCGCTGCGGAGGACTTCATTCGCAATGACCGCCCCCATGAAGCATTAGAAGAGCTTGGCGGAAGGGATGAGCCGCCCGGAACATGGCCCCTGGTTCATTACCCCACATGGTATTGGCTGGCTGGCTGGGCCTCAGGACTGGAGGGAAGGAACGACGAGGCTATTCGCCTTCTGGAGCGCGGGTTCCACCTGGCAGAGTCACTCTACCTGCGTGCGCCGAACTCCCAGCGCGCGCGTCTGGCAGAACAGGTCGAGCGGTTGCGCTGCTTCCTGGGTACTGCCTATTGCGCAGATGGGCAAACAGCCCTGGCATTGCAGTGCCACCTCCAGGGGAGGGAGGCTATTGATAAGCAGATTATCACCGATGCGGACCTCAAGTTGATGATCTATAAGGGGTTGGGGCGTGAGTACCTGGCTCAGGGTCGCTACCAGGAAGCAGCCGTCTTCTACCAGCTTGCGATCAAGTCCGCCCATGATCGGGCAGATCAGCGCCAGCATGGCCTGGCTGCCTGGGGGCTGGGGCTGGCCTATCGTGAACAGGGCAATCTACAGCAGGCCCGGAAGAGCTATCTGGAGGCATTGGAGGCGTTGGGAGCGCATGGGAATAGGCAGTTGTTGGCACAGATTCGGGCGCTCCTGGGGCAGGTTCTTGTCAACCTAAAAGAATACGAAGAGGCGGAGCATCACCTGCAACGAAGCCTGGAAGGCGCCAGATATGTGAAGGATCCCCGCCTCGTTGGGATCGCCCTGGCGAACCTGGCGGATTTGCACCTCGCCAGGGGCGCGCCAGAGCAGGCCATTCAGGCGGCCCAGGAAGGGCTGCCTCTAGTACAGCAAAGTGAAGATTACCGGAGTGTGGGAGAACTTCAGTACACACTCGCGCTGGCCTATGCGGCCATGCAGAAAAACGAGGCGGCGGAACGCGCCTACCACGCAGCCATCAGGACTGCCGGGCAGATTTCTGACCGCGATATATTGGGCCAGGTACACCAGGGCTACGCAGATTTTTTAGCCAGTCAGGGGCGCTTCCAGCAAGCCTTTGCTATACTCCAGCAGATGTCTTCTGCTCTCCCAAGCGAACAGAGCATCTTGAAGAGGGACGCCATAGTATCAAGCAATGTAGGGACAAAACACAAATAAGGTTTCGGGGAGGGCATGCTGCTCAACAGATGCTGATTGGCAGAGCCACCTCTCTGGAGGAGCACATGCTTATGCGATTGTTGGGAGGAGGTAGTTTGGATCGCTGGCACCTCAAGAGGGAGTGTCAAACGAGGCAGATGGTTGCAGCGCGAGGGCCTTCATAGAGGGTCTCTGAAGATGGTTAAGGCAGGAAGACGCCAGCCGCTGGCGTCTTCCTGCTCGCTGACACGCGAGCGCCGATGAGCAGCATATGCTCGCTTGGCAGGGCTACCAGCAGGGGGGGAGCGGAGCGGCGCAGTTCCCATAGGGCCGTATCAGAGCGCCCTGAGCTATCGTTGTTTCAGTACTCAGCACAACCCCGCCTATTAGTGGGAGAAAGAGCGACAGCACAAGCAATCCTTTGATCGCGTATCGTCTGAACATGGATGATATTCCTTTCTGCATGTCTAGGATTCACTTTCGCTTCAGAGAGGGCCAGCCCCTCTCTGCCTAAAGCATGCAGCCGAAGGTTCATCCGAGGTTCAGCGCGCGTTAGATTTTCTTCCTCCCTGGTTCAGGTTTGCTTCAGCACTGGCCCCACTGAAATATCATCCTAATCGTTCAGATGGAGGCGCTCCCAATGGCAAAGGCTCTGACTTCTCAGGAAAGATGGCATAGCCAGCATGGCGCTTACAGCGAAGAAGTCTAGGACGATAGAGGGTTTCGCCTAATTTACGTCGTATATTACTAATCATCTCCTCAACAGGGTGTTCAAACTCTTCTGAACCCTCTGATCCAATGGCCTCGGCAAGAACAGTAACGGCAACATAGCAGCCTGGCTGACGCAATAAGATTCGCAGCAACTCGGCCTCGCGGGCGCGCAAAGCGATGCGCTGGTTTCCACGACGCACTTCGTAGCGATCCAGATCAACCAGCAAGTCTGCTTGCAAGCTGAACACTGAATTAGTTGGTCTGGCGCTTTGGATCGGAGAAAGGTCAACAACCGCCAGACGCTCTGCATGTTCGTGGGCAATCAGTTTGAGGATTTGGCGAACGAGACGTATCTCACGAATGTCTTGATGTTCTGCGCTCAGGACCAGCGCCAGGATCGGCTTCCCTGTTGCCCCCAAGAAGAGTTCCATCGTATATGGTCCAGCAAGTAACTGCCGAAATAGTTCCGCTTTTACGGGAAGCGGTGGCATCAGATACACCGACGGATTCATACCCACTCCTGAAGACAAGGTTTGTTCAAGATACATTGCTTGGACCATGCTTTTGATCCCAGGTGCGCAGCCGATCCAATCGCTGATTGCACAGTGCTGGAATATCCAGGCAATGGTCCTATTCCAAGTATGGCCGCTGTCCTGGCCCGATGACAGGCGCAAATACGCCGCACATCTGATTCCTACGCGCTGGCTCCTGCGCTTAGACAATGCTGCCCAGCTCCCTATAAGACTTCCCGCATTTCAGGCGCCCCAGGGGAGACACGACAGGCGAACGTGCTAGCCTATGACCTGAGCAGCGGCGAGGACGAAGCGCCACCGCCTCGGTGGAGCCAGGAAGAAGGGTGCCTGCCAGAACAGTTGCTGGCTCCTGCGTCTAAGTGGCGCAGGAGCCAGCGCGTAGGAATCAGATGTGCGGCGTATTTGCGCCTGTCATCGGGCCAGGACAGCGGCCATACTTGGAATAGGACCATTGCCTGGATACTTCTCCTCCATACGCGACTGGCTCTGTTGAAACAAATCCCAGACCAGACCAACGAGGGCAGAAGACCAGAATGGCTCAGGAAGAAGGACAGATATGAAGAGCCATGACCCCCCATTCGTTGATTATTACGCGCTCTTTGAGATTCCCGAAAACGCCTCCCCGGAAGAAGTCAAGCAAGCTTACAGAGATTTGGTCAAGCGCTATTACCCGGACCTCTATTCGGCGAATCCCACGTGGCAGCGCAAAGCCGACGCGCTGATGCGTCTGGTGAATCAAGCGTATGCTATTTTGAGTAATCCGCAGCGCCGCCAACACTACGATCACCTGTTGTGGGCACAGCGTCAGACGGCCTTCAATCTCCATCAGTCTGACACGCTGGATCAGCCCGATCCCTATCCCTCTTCACCGCAATCCTGGCCCGAGTTGATCTTCGATTGGTTTGACCGTCAGAGAGGAGCAGCGCAGGAGCGCCCATTGATCAGCACTTTCCGAAAATTGTGGCTACTCCCTCTCCCCTTCTGCCTGGCAACCAGCGCAAGCTCGCTTTTCTGGAACCTGGGACAGATGCTGAATGCGCCTTTCCTGGGAGGCGTTACCGCGATACTGGCTTATCTTCTCCTATTGGCAGCAGCATTTGGGAGATTACTGTTGCCGATCCGGCACCGACCACTGTTAACGCTGACGGAGAAAATGCTCTGTTTGCCAGTAGTCGCGGCGATACTCGTGCTGGCCGGATGGCTCTGGATAACCATCATGGACCAGGGGGGAAGGGGAAGTAACCCCTGGGATTTATGCTGGTGGTGTGGTGTCCTCGGCTTCACCTGTGCCTGGATGGCCTATCTATAAAAGGCTCGCTCGCTGCCTTCATAAGGGCGCGCCGCGAGCAAGCTTTTCCTGACCTACATCAAGGCGCCTGTTGGCCCAGGCAAACCAGACCTGTGGCGCCTCTGAGAACGGCCAATCACGATGCCTCAACCAGAGATCCACTACCTGGACAGGGATGTTCAAGCGGTTTGCAGTATAGATAATTGCTTCCTTTTGTACCTGTTGTGCCTGCTCTGTTGGGTATCTCGCGCCTGCCTCCTCCAGAGCCTGCTCATACACTTCTGGGAAAACGAGCAGGTGCGCTGCCCAGACATCGGCCTCCATCTCCTTCTGGCTATCCTGAAGGATATGGGGAGTGGACTGCGTATCTTTCAGATAGATGATGGGATCGCTCGGCATGTAGTTTAACGCCAGATGGGCAAGCTCATGACCAATCGTAAAGATCTTCTCCCTTTCCTCCAGCGAAGCCCGCACACTCATAATGATAGTTTTTCCGCACCTGACGACGACCCCACGCAGCGAAGAGAACGCCACCGACTCCTCATACTCAATCCCCCTGTTTCGACACGCTTCTGCCAATGCTTGAGCCGACCAGGCATATGATTGGGGAACTCCTACGTTCTGAACGGCGATCTGCTGCTTGACAGCATCCACTGGGATGGGTGAAACCGTCATGGCATATCTCCCCTTAATAAAGCTACAGCAACAACACTATCCAAAAGATACTCCCTTTGGGAGATCGTCTTGTAAAAGCCTGGCTACTGGCAGGCTCTCAGCATGCCCTGAAAGGTAGGGAAAAGAGGCTTGCTAACCATCCGATCTGGAGTTGGAGCAACTCAACCAGACTGGCCCAACAGGAGAGTTACCACTCCGCTTCTTTGGCGCGGCGGGCCAGCTCGATCACGATGGATTTCACGATCAGTCGCATTTGTGCTTTTGCATCTTCCAGCGGAAGGTCTCCGCGAGTGATGCCTGTACACACTTCATACATGCTCACATTGCAAGCGGCAAAGGCCACCTCGATGCCGAACTGCCGTAAAATCACGACCAGGAACCACTCATCGTACCCGGCTGCCGCTAGTAAGAGCGCCCGTTCTTCATCATCGGCTCCGAGCGCCTCAGCGATCCCTGCAATGAAATGGGGGGTGACTCGTCGAATGTCGCCATCCTCCAGTTTACGAATCCAGGAATCATCAAAATCACGCTCCTCGCCGGTCAGGCGCGCCCACACCCCGCTGAAGTTCTCGCTCAACTGCTCCTGCGTCATATGCTTGACGCGCGCTCCGCCGCTTTTGAATGTTTGTCCTCTTGGCTTTGACTCTCGGATCTGCCTGACTACTTTGCCAAAATCCTTTGCTTTTTGTTCGCCAAGTTGATGGTCTATGAGCGTCATGGCAGTGGTCTCCTGGAGGCGCTATCACGTTACCAGCATCTGGACAGAGATCACATTGGGAAGAGCAATACACATAAAGAGCGGCTTGCGCATCAACTCCTCCTCTTCGTGAAGATACAGGAGATCAGAAAATGCCTTTGTGGAGATGCTTGTTTTGAAACATCATTGTGCTGACATGAACATCTCTTTTCCCTATTATGGCGAGATCATGCCCGAAAAGACAGGCGAAAAATGGCCTGTTAGTCGGCCCGTCGCACAGAGGGTGGGGACGGAGCCACGAGAGCAGCCCTTTTTGGGGGAAGACCTGATTAGTGAAGCTGGAGTTCTTGCTGCCTGGCCCTGGCAGCGAGACGCGCAAGCTCTCGAATTTCTTGGGGCAAGATGGCATCGCTCATTCCCTCGCTTGCACAAATAGCCATCTCAAGCTTGAAGTCTGGTTCCCTCGCCACCAGTTGGATCGGCTTCCGATCATCGGGAAAAAGATAGGCTAGCTCCGTATTCATAGTTTTCACCTTTCTCCGGCTTCTCCCGGCTGAGCAATTGAGGTCTCAGTTCCCTGCTTTAAACCCCTTGATAGTAACCATCATAAGAACACCCATACTTTCTTCTGAAAAACGTTTTCACAACAGCGCCAATAAAACGGCGAAGGGAGTCTTTTTCCTCTATGATTACACTGCTATTGTGAGACCCCAACCAAAGCTCAAGCTCTTTATGGCGCGAATCAACATTACCCATCAATATTAATAGCATAATCTTCACATACTGTCAAGTATCAGTCATCTATAGATAGATTTTAAGTTTCTTTATAAGGGAAAATAGCTTTAGTATTTTTGCTACTAAAAGCCACAGCAAGCTATAATTTGCTCAGCATCCAACTATAAAACCTCAATGGTCTCAACCGCTGCGATGAAAGATTTTATTGGACCACAATTCTCCTGGTCAGGAGATTTAATGGATACTGATGAACAGCGATAGACATATAAGGAAGGGTGATTTTTGTGTAGGATACTCTACAGTAGAGCCTTGCTCCCCTTAATATTGGCTATAGTTTAGCCTTACAATCTTATGCTAGCTATAATAACAACTAAATGCATGATGGCAGACTGAGGATTTCTTGTTAGAACACCATTCTTTATCATATAATCTCGCATTATTCGGAGTTTTCACCATAAATATTACTGTATCTTTTTTCATTTGTCAATAGTTCTTGAACTATTACCGCGTATTTCTCGGTTTTTGCAGTCTATCTCTTCCTTGGGCCGCAAAATAAAGAAGCAGGGAAAGTCTCACAAGACTTCCCCTGCTTGAAAAGAAACCAGGATGGGCCGGAAATCTACAATAGTCCCGCCACAGCAAACAGCCTCTGAAGAATTCGGTTGGGCGGCCTTTCGCCGACGAACTTTTCACGAGAGAGCTTACAGATGATCTCGTTGATGACAGGTTTCATGCAACCAGTAAATTCCTGCGGGGAACCTGTATTATCGATCATGTAGAAATGGTCTTTGGAAATGCCAAACTCATCACAGAGGTGTGGTTGAATACGACTCTGGTCATCCCGGGCATAGTAGGTTTGCATAATATGCTCCGAAACATAATGATCGTCGGATGTTTCCGGGTGATTGGCCCGGCATCGTATATGCTCTATGCAGGTTTGCACATCAGCATTGATATACACATAATAAGCCTTCTGAAGAAGGCTGGCCCCAAAGAACTCTAGCGCCTGGCAGTAATTATCACGAGCAAATTCGATGATGATCAATTGATCATCAAGCCTTCTGAGACGCTTTATGCGCTGCTCAACCTCACCCTTTAACCGCTGCAATGCCTCGTTGAGAACGGAGAAATCCGTAACATCGAAACCCTCATATTTTTCCGTAGGGGTAAATCGTTGGCGCCTGGTGTCTTTCAGGAACATCTGATAAAGGATTTGATAATCGCCGATGCGTATTGCAGATAAGCCCTTTTCCCAGGCTACTTCAGCAAGACGGTGAGCCGCCGTTGATTTACCACTTCCAGGGCGTCCAAGCGCAAATACGATTCCAAGCATCCATTTACTCCACTACGTAATGTGTATAGAGCGTACTGTCCAGGGTCCAGAACATCCCCCAACAGGTTTTCCCAGACTAACCGGACTAATATACGTCTGCATGATGTAACGAGCAAGCCCCACTTTAGTATCAGGTTTATGAACAAAGAGTCAGGAATTCTGAATCATCTCATTTTTTGTTGAGAGAAGATAAGATAATACCCGACCCTTAAATACCTATCCCTTGCTATGTAACCTTTATTATCCTGGCTTCTTAGCATATTTTGTGCCGCTGCCGCCCTAGACTGCAATGCGCATGCGACCAACTGTAAGGCGCTGCTCTCGAAAGAGTGATTCCCAACTCAGTAACCCTCTTACAGTTGGGGCCAGGGAACCAACCCTGCTTGAGGATCCCAGGCGATGACTTTATCGCCCTCCTGGCCTTTCCCCAGATCAAGGGCTTCATCCAGTGCGCTCGTCATTTTAGCCCTCACGTTCGACACTTCGGTGTCTTGCTCCAACAAGCTCTTGAGGGTCTGAAAATGGTAGCTCGTCACCCCCAGGCGCGCTGTCACCGTCTTGAGATTGAGCATTGTGCTCGGTGGTATGGGCTGCTCATTCGATGAGCGCGAGACGTTCACCTGATAAGGCAGTTTCAGGCTGCGGCGCAGTTCTTCAGCAAGCTCTATCGCTTTTTGCCGCGAAATGCCTTGCAGCATTAAATAGAAGCGATCCCCGAAGATACGATACAAGTGAATGTCTTCAGGTTTTTTCGATAACGCGCGAGTTTGTCCCTGAATACGCTGCCCTACAGCCCGAACAAGGTCCCTTGACGCCCAGTCCCCATATTGATCATTAATGGTAGTATGGTTATCGAGATCGATAGCGATAAAAGAGAGCGCCTCAAAAAAGGGCTGCTCGGCAATTGCTACGCTTGCGAGGAGCGTCTCCAGCTTGCTCATAAAGTCATTTTCTGAGGCAAATTCTTTAAAAAAGACATCCACGATCCCAGGCTTCTCAACCACCTCTTTCAGATTCTCGGTAAACAAGGAACGGGCATCATAGGTGACAATGAGTTCCCCAGCCATCCGCTCGATAGTCCTCAAGAGCAGTTGATCCTCTTCGCTAAAAGCATGGGGATCATCGGAGGCCACATATAACACCGCGGCTGGCTGCCCATCCGCCCCGGCAATGGGAACGGCAATAGCCGAGCGTATCGGCCCCTCAACATCGCGGCTGGCGATAGCCTTATCCTCCGAAGTAATATTTGACCGATAGATAATATGACCGCTTTGATAGGCGCGTTGAGTCAGGCTGGTTTGTGGACCGGCAAGGAGTGTAGTCGTTATCCCTGTTTTGTGGGGCGACTTTTCGCTCTGCGCCCTGACAATCAAGCTTCTCTGGTGCAGCGGAGCAGAGGGGTCTTTTGGAACCAGGAAGCAAGCGAACCGCCAGCGTGGCTCCGCTGAGCCTGCTCTTAGACCTCCCAGGTTGACTACCTCTTCAGCTATTCCCGTTAAGGAAGGATCACCGAGTGTCGGGTTGGTAAAACTGGGCGAATGATAGACCATATAATCCGTGCCTTTTTCTAAGAAAGGGCACCAGGCCGAAGCGCGCATTTGCAAAAGACTTAATAAACGTTGAGCCGTTCTTAAAGCTGCCGGGCGTGTTTTTCTCGTCAGGGAGGCAAAGCGGTGTTCGGTCACAATATAGGCATTGGTAACAAGATTTCCAGGGGCCAGTTCATCCAGAACAATGAGCCGGTATCGTTCAGGAGAACTGGGGGTGATGCCATAATTATAGACAAAGGTATAGAAGGGATAGTCTCGCTGGCGCCAGCCAAGCAAGGTTTTTCCCAATGCTGAGAGTTCCTGCGGAGCCACAATCTCAAGAGGTTCTAACGTGGTTTCGGGCATGCGAATGGGCAGAAACAGCCCCGTATCTCCACTCGGCTGCCCCTCAAAAAGTAGGCAAGCGGACAGGTACACTGCCCTGGGGACAAAAAAGCGCCAGAAGAGGGCATGTTCCGCCCGGCGGATCCGATCAAAAATGCTCAGGTCTTGCTCTTGCGCCTCTGAACTCGCCAACCCAGCATCGTTTCCAAAAAGCTGGTCTGCCCCTTGCATGAACTGGGCGATAGTGGTCAAGGAAAAGGATTGGGCAAGTAATTCCTTAATGAGAATCAGTCGTCTCAGATCGTTGACGCTATACAGCCGTTGCCCGCGACGTATTGTTCCGCCAGCTTCTGAGCGGGAACGCGTAGGCGAAAGCAAGGCGTCGCTCTTTTCCTCCCAATAGCGAAGCTGGGTCTCACTGATGCCGACAATCTTTGCTGCCTGTCCAATGCTGGTCGTCACTTGAGCAGAAACCTCTTTGAGGCGTTCCTGCAAGCGTGACCGGACAGAAGGGTCCGTTAAGTAATCCCGTATTTGTTGCGTCGATGTGTTGGTCTGCTCCATGATGGTAATCCAATCACAATCGTTTGATGCTACAAGCGATGATCTACTAAATGTCGCAAGCCTTTATGAGAATTCATCATAACTCTAGCCTATCCTATCAGATTGAATCTGTCAAGCGAAATAGGCTACTGGATTTTCTCACTAAATAGAAGAGAAGCTCAGGTTTCATCGCCCGCCTCCCTCAAATTCCACCTTTTGCTCATAATTCAATTGTTTCTGGAGTCCAGAGGCAGATGATTGACAGGCTAGCAGCCCACCCACTATAATTCGGTTACATCGAGTTGAGCCGCGCTTTCTGGTTCCGATGATGAGTGGCCGCTTTTCATGATATTGAACTGCTCCAAATTTGTTGCTGATGTACATGTGTTGCTGATTGCAGGGGACCATGTCTTATTATTAAGGAGATATAAAACGGGCTTTGAGGATGGCAAGTATAGTGTGATCGCCGGTCATCGTGATAAGGGGGAGACCATTAAGGAAGCTGCTATTAGAGAAGCGAGCGAAGAAGTAGGAGTGAGGATAGAACCAGAGAATCTTAAGCTGATCCATGTCATGCACTATTCAACGAAGCCTCACCGAATAGGTGTATTCTTCCATTCAACACGGCCTGAAAGAATGGCTTTTTTCTTTGTTGCCACAACATGGAAGGGCCAGCCTGAGAATAAAGAGCCGAATAAATGCAATGAACTCGGGTGGTTTTTGCTGGTGCAGCTTCCTCAAGATATGGTGTTGTATGTGCGGTCAGCAATAGAGCTATATCAAGCAAGCATTCCTTATTCCGAATTTGATTGGAATCGAGCAAAATAACAAACCTGCCGGGAAGGCGTCTTTATCTGGTGCGATACCAGTCGCCGATATTCCAGGCGTTCCCCAGGAGCGTTGGATTGGTAAAGTAGTTGCCAATGATCGAACTGGTGAGGACGATATTTGGTTCCAGATAAAGTGGGATCACGTAGACTTTTTGGACGAGAATTCGTTGTACGTCTTTGTAAATCTGAGAGCGTTCTGCACTGCCTAGCGTGGTACGCCCCTCATCCAACAACTCATCAACCCCAACATCATTCACTCGCTCATAATTCTGTCCGGTTGGGTGTTCGGCGCTTGGAATCTCCGAGCTATGAAAGCTGGGATAGAGATTTACGTCTGAGTCCAGGGTGAAATTATAGCCAAAGACAGCCAGATCGTACTTGCCAGTCGCTAACACGCCACCGCGCGTAAAGTTGGCAAAAATGGTGTGGCTATCAAAGCCCTGGAGGCTGACCGACAGCCCCAACGCCTCCAGGTCTTGCTTCATCAGCCGGGCAATCGCGTCGTAAGGGTTCCCGGTGTAGGTGACTAGATTCAGGGTTGGGAACGGTTGGCGGTTCTGTGTGCAGGTTCTGCCGGAGCAGTCCCATCCGGCGATCTGCATGTCCTTTTTAGCCTGAGCCAGATCAAAGCTATAGGTCTGGTTGGTTGGGTCAAAATCAGGGGAAGGTTTGGGCAGGATGGTATCCACACGCAAGCTATTGCAGGGCTGGCTAAATGCCACCTTGATGATCTGGCAGCGGTCAATCGATTCCTCAATTGCCTTGCGCACATTGGCATCTTGCAGCGCTGGCTTGGTCAGGTTGAAGTCCAGATGGGTATAGCCAATGGTGGGGCTGATGCGCAAGCCTTGTAGCCTCTTCACGCCAGGCAGATCGCCAGGCTGAAGATTCTCTATCTGGTCAATTTCTCCTCCCTGGTAGGCGGCAACGGCGCTCGCCACATCATTGTAGCCCTGGAAGATTAGCTGGTCTAGCACAGAGGCGTGCAGCGTCGTCGAGACATAATAGGGGTTAGGGACCATGAGGAAGCGTGGTCCGCTGATGCCATTTTCGCCGGAATAGTTTGCGAGCATGAATGGTCCGCTGGTTACTCCCGGGGTAAGGGTCACATCTTGCCTGCTCGCTAGATCGGGATGCTGAACCTTTCCCCAGACATGCCTGGGGGCGGCAAATGGCAAATAGGCCAGATAAGGCGCAAAGGGGCGCTTGTAGGTAAGGAGCAGGGCGTAGGGATCACGCGCCCTGTAGTTGGCGAGTCCATCAAAGCCGTTCGAGGAGATGACGCCCGTTCTCGGATCCTGTTCCACCTCAAGCCAGTAGACAAAATCATCTGCCGTCAGCGGCTGACCATCCGACCAGCGCAAATCGTGTCGGAGTTTCAGGACCACAGTCAGGCCATCTTTGCTGACATCCCCATTGGCCTGGGTTGGAATCTCAGCCAGTTGGTCGGGCAGATAGGTTCCTGAGGGGCCAATGACTAGTGGAGAACCCCATAGCGCATCGATCAAGTCAAAATCCTCTGCATAGCCAGCAAACCAGGGGTTGGTACTTTCGATAAAGTACGGCGAGCCATAAACGATCGTGCCACCTTTATGTGTTGGCACGTTATAGGGGTAGCGTCTGATAGTCATTGGTCCTGGTTTTGTCCCGCCGGATTTCAACAGGAAGAAATAGCCCGCTGCACCCAGGCCGCTCAGCACAATCAGTTGCGCCAGGATCAGACTTACCACCGCCACCATTCGATTACGGCGCTTGGCGGGCGTGGGGGGGACTGCCTCCCGCGCCGACGGCGGCGGTATCCGGGCAGAAGAAGGCGTACCAGCCGGAGCGCGATATGGACGAGTCTCGTAATCTGTCTGTACGGTTGAGGGTATAGGCGTTGGCTCAAACGGGGCAGATGGGCGCAGAATCTCCAAACTGTTGGATGATTGTGGGAACGACATTGCTTCTAAAGATGGGAGGTTAGAGAAGCGAGGAAGCGGAAGTTCTGATACCAGGCTGGCCTCCTCCAGGGCGCGGGCAAAGGTGCGCGCGTTTGTAAAGCGGTCATTAGGGTCTTTTTCCAGCGCGGTCATGATGACCTGTTCGACCTTCGGAGAGAGCATGGGAACCTTCGCGCGCATCGGTGGTGGTGGTTTCACCGCATGCTGGACTACCACCTCAGTAAACGTGCCCTGGAAGGGGCGGTCACCACTCAGCCACTCATAGACAACCACACCCAGCGAATAGAGGTCACTGGCCGGACGTGGTTGCCCTTGAACCTGCTCCGGGGCCATGTAGGCGATTGTACCCGCTATATCCTGTTGGCCCTCGTAGCGCGAGCTTTGCGCCACGGTGGCAATGCCAAAATCACTAAGCAGAATCTCGTCACGTAGCCCTATCAACATATTCTCCGGCTTGATGTCTCGGTGAATTAGTTTCTCCTCGTGGGCATACTGAAGTGCTTCGGCTATCTGCTGTACATAGGGAAGAACTACTTCCAGGGGAAGCTGTACACCCCTAGGATGGCGCTGGCGCAAGGTACCATGAGGCGCATAGTCCATCACGAGAAAAGGCGTGCCGTCCTGCACGCCAAAATCCAGCACTCGCACAATATTAGGATGCCGCAAGCGCGCAATCGTCTGGGCCTCCCGGAGAAAGTTCTCCATTTCTTCCTGTGCCAGACGTGTTGTCAGCACTTTGATAGCCGCCTGGGTCTTCAGAAAGACGTGCTCGCCCAGAAAGACCTGTGCGTAGCCCCCTTCACCCAGGAAACGTATGACGCGATAATAGCCAAGCTGCTGGCCCTGATACTCAGACATATTTTTCCCTGGTCAGCTAGACGACACTCTATCTCATCAGAAAGTATACCCCGGCTGACAAGAGGGCAGTTGTACGCCAATTCACGGCTAAGAACGTGTTTGAGGATGCGGAGCAGAGAGTGCCTAATAATGGTATAGTAAAGAAATGAAGGCCCAGGAAATCCATCTTGAGTAGAAGAACAGGCATCGCGGCCTGACGCTTGACCACACAGGCGAGCGTGGACCTGTGCTGCTCACAGGAGTCTGTCCCCCATGCCGACATTTGGGCGTTCGATCACCATTTGTAAAGAGCCAATGGCCCTGTTCCGCCTGACGCAGGACTATACGCGGCGGCTAGAATGGGATCCCTTTCTGCAAGAAGCACGATTGGTGGGAGGCGCGGTGGAGCCAGGCGTGGGAGTACGTGCCTGGTGCGTGGCACGCAACGGACTCGCCATGGAGACCGAGTATGTCTCGTACCGCCCACCTGAGATGGCGGCTGTCCGTATGACGGCGGGACCACGCGCTCTTGCCACTTTCGCTGGCTCGTGGCGTTTTAAACAAATCGCTCCGGGTGTCACGTATGTGACTTTCTGCTACCATCTGACTGCCTGGCCGAGCTGGTTGCGCTTCATCCTCGACCCGATCCTTTTGCGGGTCTTTGCTGCCGATACCTGGCAGCGATTGGTGGCGCTCAAGCGGGCAGCAGAGACGACCTCCCTCCTGCAAGAGTACGAGTTTCCTCAAGCCCAGGGGGGACCGTGAGGAGGGAACCACATGCCAAATGACACGGTGTTGGTTCTCGGAGGGACAGGGATCTTTGGGCGGTTGGTGGTGGCTGACCTGCTGACGCGAACATCACTCTCAGTAGTGATTGCTACGCGTCATGGTATCCGGACACACCAATGGCTGCCAGGCGCCGAAGGCCGAGTCAGCTCGATCCAGGTGGATGCATCTGGTGAGCAGGCAATGCGCAAGACCCTTGAGCAGAGCGAGGCGAAGGTCTTGGTTCATACAGCTGGTCCCTATGCGCACATTGGAGATGCCCCGTTGCGAGCCGCGATCGCCTGCCGCGTCCCCTACGTAGATATGTGTCCACGCTCCGACCTCTATAGCGCGCTGCGCGAGCGTTACGACAGACCAGCTCGTGAGGCAGGGATCGCCTGCCTCATCGGAGCTTCCACGGCAGGTGGACTGACCGGACTCCTCACTCGCTACGCCTACATGCACATGCGCTCTATTGAATGGGTACACTCATCTCTTTGTGTCCACAACTTCGAGTGGGGCCGCGGCGTCGTCGCCGATTATCTCCTCTCTGCACGGCGCATACTTCCAAGTGGTCAAGTAGGGAGCCTACCAGAACGTGTCTTTTTCCCCTCGCTGGGCATCCGCACGGTCTACCTGGCTGATACTCTCGACTATGTAGATCCCTCCTCCCAGGCCGTGCGCGATGTGGCCTATCGCGTGGGTCTGCCCAACCGCCTGCCAGCACTAGGCATGCGGGTGACGACTGCGATGGCACGCACGGGACTCCCAGTCTGGCGCTTCGCTGGCTTGTTCGGCAAGCTCACTGGTCTGCTCGGAGGCGCATATACAGAAGGTGGGTTGTTGCATCAGGCGTTTGGGGAAGGACTCCAGGGCCGAGGAACCTTCGAAACGCATATCTACCGCCCCTATGGCAACGTGCGCAATCCGAGCCTGCTTTGCTCACTGGCGGCTGCGCGGCTGGTACGCGGTGAGCTACCAGACATTGGGATTATCCACCCGGCGACGTGGCTCGCGCCAGAGGAACTGATCGCTCAGTTGCGCGCGCGGGCGGTGGTGGTTCGTTCGCGCTTCCGATTGGAAGATGTACCATTCAACGCACCGTGGGAGGGCAGTAGGAAGAAGCCGGAAGATACCCTATGACGGTTTTTCTGAGAGCGGGCCTGGACACGATCACCACGCAGGATGCCCAGGGCTGGTTTCGGCACTGTGGCTACCCAGCCCGTGCTGCTCCTAGTTAGCGAACGGTATATCATGGTTCAATCTTTCTGAACACCGCTGTAAGTACTAACCAATATGACTGGCTGGAATCCTTCACTGGGTTTCTTCTTCGTCCATACCCCCTAACATAGCAGGTTATTCGGATAGGCTGTTAGGCCAGTAAGTCCTGGCGGTGGAGTTTGGTCAACGAGGGCGGAGATTACTGTAAAGTCACTATTCATCTTTGCTCACAGCAAATCCCCCTCACGCAGCTCACGATGCTCGGCTATGTCTCCAGTCGTGCTCTGCCCTGAGTGCCGCGAACAATCAAACGGGATATTCCTGTGCTCGGAAGCACGCTTCGAACGGTCCCAGTGATTGAGTTGACTTTCCCACTACGTGTCTGTCGGGCAGAGACGCGGGCTGCCAGTCATTTCGGATACCCATGCAAACTCGCTCGTTCGCTACCGGATTGCCAGGTAATTACTACACCGAAGTCCTCTGTGTGACCCCTGCTCCTCTCGGTGGCTCCTTAATTTGGATTTAACAATAGATTCAAAGGGACTTAACATTGAACTCTTACACTCTCTAGCAGAGAGCACGAGAGGATCATGTTCAACATACCTGTTCTGTTTTGGCAGGTCTTCACGAGAGCGTAACGGTACATCCAATGAGGAGGAAACCAAATCGTATGCTTTTGACAGCATCGTCGCGGCCTCATCTGCGACTGCGGAGCTATCTTGCTTCTGTCGCATTTCTCGGTCTTACATTGCTCCTGACTGCCTGTGGCGAAGGCCCAGCTACGACAAACACTGGGCCGTCCTGCCCCAATACCACTTCGCTGACTGGCGCCGGGTCTACCTTCGTCAATCCCCTGTTCTCAAAAATGTTTGCCGAGTATGCCAAAGTTGGCTGCCAGGTTGAGGTGAACTATCAATCGGTGGGCAGCGGCGCTGGTATCACGCAATTGCTGAATCAGACCGTGGATTTTGGCGCAACGGATTCTCCTATGACCGATGATCAACTGGCTCAGAGCAAGAATGGGGACGTGTTACACATACCAGTCACAATTGGCGCGGTTGCTATCTCCTATAACCTCAGCCAACTGACAAACCCGCAACACCTGCAACTGAACGGCGACACGCTGGCGAAGATCTTTCTGGGTGCTATCAAGTTCTGGGATGATCCAGCCATTGCGGCAACCAACTCTGGGGCGACCTTGCCCCACCAAGCGATCACAATTGTCCACCGGTCGGATGGCAGCGGCACAACAGGCATCTTCACTCATTACCTCGCAGCAGTAAGCCCTGATTGGTCGTCGAAGGTCGGCGCAGCCACGACAGTCAACTGGCCGACAGGCGTGGGAGCCAAAGGGAATGATGGCGTAGCTAATGCGGTCAAGAGTACGGCTGGCGCCATTGGTTACAACGAGCTGGCCTATGTGCTGACCAACCAGATCCAGTATGCCTCGATCCAGGATCATGATGGAGCTTCTGTGCTGCCGTCGCTGGACAGCGCGAAAGCCGCTGCGGCCTCAATTACGACCATCCCCGACGATCTGCGCTTCTTCTTCGTCAACTCGCCAGGCCAGGGAGCTTATCCCATCACTGGCTTTACCTGGGCACTGGTCTATACGAACCAGACGGATGCAGACAAGGGGCAAGCGACTGCAAATACGATGTGGTGGGTGATCCATGATGGGCAACAGTATTCCACCCCTCTGAATTATGTGCCGCTGCCTGATAACATCGTTCAGAAAGGTGAGGCGAAAATCAAAGCGATGCAGTGTGGTGGCAGTGCCTGCTACAAGGGCTAAAGGCGCCGTAGCCTTCACTGACGCCTGGTGGATAAAGTGCCCCTTCATCCTCCAGAGTTGAGGCAGTCCTCCTGTTCAGCGGCGAACAACTCGGCCAGGGACAGGAGGACTGCCCTGCCAGTAAACAGAGCGCCGTTCCGCGCGCTGAGGCTAGGTCAGCACGATGCCTGCTGTGCCAAGTTGTAGCAATTAAGGTAGGGACAGATGCAATTTTTGTTCTCGACGGTCATCACGGTCGCTAATGGCCGCGGACGCGCCTGGATAAGGCGGCTCCAACTGCAGACGCGACGACCTGGCGATTTCCTCTTCCGTGGACTCACCTATCTCTTTGTTCTCATTGTCCTGGCAGCCGTAGTAGGAGTTGCCTGGGTTCTCTTCAGTAGTTCTCTTCCAACCATTCAGACCTTCGGGTTCAGATTTCTTACGAATGAAGCCTTCGATCCAGTGCATAACACCTTTGGCGTGCGCCCAGCGTTGTTTGGTACCATAGAAACCTCACTCTTCGCGCTGATCTTTGCCGTGCCTCTCGGCGTGGGAACGGCAATCTTTCTGGTCGATTTCTGTCCACGCCCGCTGCGTGCGCCGCTGGGGTTCATCGTCGATTTGCTGGCGGCGATTCCCAGCATTGTCCTGGGACTGTGGGGAGCCGTTGTGATGGTACCCTGGCTCCAGCTTACCGGACAGCCCTGGCTCAAAAAGTATCTTGGGTTTCTCCCCATCTTCCAGGGAGATATTCATGGGTATAGTATTTTGGCAGCGGGCCTCTTGCTTATCGTGATGATCTTGCCGATTATCACGGCAATCAGCCGCGAGGTGATGCTCGTCGCCCCTAAGTCGCAGCGCGAAGGGCTGCTGGCGCTAGGAGCAACCCGTTGGGAGGTTCTTCGCTATGCGGTGCTGCCCTTCTCACGCGCAGGCATCGCTGGCGGGGCGATACTAGCGTTGGGACGGGCGTTGGGCGAGACCATTGCTGTGACTCTGGTGATCGGCAATCAGGCGTCGAATCCCAGCTTACATCTCTTTGATACTGGCTATACGCTTTCGAGCGTCATTGCCAATCAGTTCGGCGAGGCCACGCCCGGCATCTTCCAATCTGCCGTGCTGGAAGCGGGCTTGCTTCTGCTCCTGATTACCCTGATTGTCAATATCCTCGCTCGCCTGTTAATTTCCCGGCTTGGACGCGAGCGTGTTGGGGGGTTGGTCGTATGAAAACACCCACACACCCCTTTCAGCCGGATAGCGCGGTGCTGCATGTGCGTCGTCAGATCGCCAATTATCTCGTGGTGGGACTGACAACCCTGTTTGCCGTCGCAGCCATGTTCTTTCTCGGCTATTTGATTGTCTATGTGGCCCGGCTCGGCATTGGCTCCCTGAATCTGAATTTCTTCACCCAGCCGCCCGCACCTGAAGGTGAGACGGGTGGTGGTGTGCTACCAGCCATTGAGGGGACGCTTGTCATAGTGGGCATCGCCACCGCCATTGGAGTTCCGTTGGGGATGTTTACTGGAATCTACCTTTCGGAGTTTGGGCGAGGGCACATCGCAGGTGTCGTGCGCTTCATGGTCGATATGCTGACGGGCATTCCCACGATCATCTTCGGCCTCTTCATCTGGACCCTGATCGTTGTGCCGCAACATCATTTTTCTGGATTAGCGGGCGGCCTCGCGCTGAGCATCATTATGATTCCCACGGTGGCGCGGGCCACTGAAGAGGTTTTGCGGCTTGTCCCCAAAGAGATGCGTGAGGGGTCGGTGGCCCTGGGCGCGACAGAGTCGCGTACTATCCTACGGGTGGTGGTCCCCACAGCCAAGAGTGGGATTATCACTGGTATCCTCCTGGCCGTAGCGCGCGTCGGCGGAGAAACTGCACCCCTGCTCATGACGGCATTCGGCACGAACTTTGCGCGGATCAATATTGCCCGCCCAATGGATGCTTTGCCTCTCCGAATCTATGTATCCACCTTGAGTCCCTTTGCTCCTGATCGTACTATTGCGTTTGCTGGAGCCTTTGTGCTGATGATGTTAGTGCTGGTCACATCGTTTGCTGTTCGCTGGGCCACTGGAGGTTTCAAGCAGCGTTGAGCGGGAAGGGATGAGCGCAGCGCCTGGAAGGTTGCTCTACCTGATGGGAAATGGGGGAACGATGTCTATTCAAGTTCGGAACCTGGATGCCTGGTATGGAAAAAAACAGAGCCTTTACAATATTAATCTGAGCATCAATCCGCAGGGCGTGACAGCGATGATTGGGCCATCTGGTTGCGGCAAGTCCACCTTCGTGCGCTGCCTCAATCGCATGCACGAGGAAGTGCCTGGCGCGAGGGTCGCTGGGACCGTCGAAGTCGAAGGCGCCGATATTTACGACCGCTCGATACGCCCGATGTATGTTCGTCGGCACATAGGCATGGTCTTCCAGCAGCCAAATCCGCTGCCCACCCGCAGTATTTTTGAGAACGTCGCCATTGGAGCGCGTCTCAATGGTCTGGCACGTGGAAAGGCACTGGCGGAATTAGTAGAGCAAAGCCTGCACGGTGCAGCGCTCTGGGATGAGGTGAAGGATCGGCTCGATGCCTCGGCAGCATCCCTTTCTGGAGGGCAGCAGCAGCGTCTGTGTATTGCGCGTGCCATTGTGGTTGAGCCGAAGGTGCTGCTCATGGATGAACCCTGCTCGGCGTTGGACCCGCAATCCACGCTACAAATAGAAGATTTGATTATCAAATTGAAGAGCACCTACACTATCGTGATCGTGACACATAATATGCAACAAGCTGCGCGTGTGGCAGAACGTACCGCCTTTTTCTTGTTAGGCCGCCTGGTTGAAACAGGGGAAACCGGGCAACTCTTCTCTCGTCCCCAACAGAAGGAGACAGAGGATTATATTACCGGGCGCTTCGGTTAAAAGAGGAGCAGGGGGACTATTCATGGATAATATCTCGACATCAGGAGCGGCCTCGAAATCGCTGGATGGGCTGGTTCAGCAGCCTCCTCGCTTGCCTAAGGAGGTGGTCCCATCGGTGCTTACCCAGAGCACGCAACCAACCGATGATGGCGAAGCACCTATTCGCCCAGGAGAGGATGGGCAGATCAAGATGCTCACAGAGGGCCTCAATATTTACTATGGCAAGCGCCACGCGATCAAAAACGTTAGCCTGACGATCCCTGCTAATCAAGTGACAGCGCTGATCGGTCCATCTGGTTGTGGCAAATCAACCTTCTTGCGGGCGCTCAACCGTCTGCACGACCTGACTCCAGGAGCGCGGGTAGAAGGGCTGATCCTCTTGGATAATCAAGATATTTACGGCCCCGATATGGACCTGGTGCATCTGCGCCAGCGAGTAGGGATGATCTTTCAGCGACCCAATCCGTTCCCAAAGTCTATTTTTGAGAATGTCGCTTATGGCTTGCGGTGCCAGGGCAGGCGCCGCCCGCGAGAAATCACTGAGATGGTCGAGCGTAGCCTGCGCGGAGCGGCGCTCTGGGATGAGGTGAAGGACCGCTTGAAAACTAGCGCGATGGGGCTTTCGGGTGGTCAGCAGCAGCGGCTGTGCATTGCGCGTGCGCTGGCAGTAGCGCCGGAGGTCATCTTGATGGATGAGCCGTGTTCTGCGTTGGATCCCATCGCCACACTGAAGATTGAGCAGACCATCGAAGACCTGAAGCGCGTGTATACCATTGTGATGGTTACGCATAACATGCAGCAGGCAGCACGGGTTTCTGATCGGACCGGCTTCTTCCTGCTGGGCGAGCTGGTTGAAATTGGCCTGACAACGACGATCTTCTCGCGGCCCACCGATACGCGGACTGAAGATTATATCACCGGGCGGTTCGGTTAAGGAGCGCATGAATGACACGAGACGCTTTTCATCATGAATTGCAGGAACTAGAAGAGGCAGTGGTGCTGATGGCAACACTGGTGGAGGCTGCCGTTGCCAACTCCGTACAGGCGCTGATTCAGCGCGATGTGGATCTTGCTCAGCAGGTCATCGACGGCGATGCGACGGTTAACGAACACCAACGAACGATCCGCAACAAGACTTTTGGGGTGATGGCTCGTCAGGCGCCTGTTGCTCGTGACCTGCGCGAGTTGGTCACAATCCAGTTGGTGATTAACGAACTGGAACGGATGGGCGATCATGCGGTTGGCGTTGCCAAAAACGCCATCAGGCTTTCCAAACAAGCACCAGTCAAGGCGGTTGTTGATCTGCCGGAAATGGCAAAGCTGATTCGCCAGCAAGTGCGCGACGCCATTCAAGCTTTTGTGGACGTGAATATCGTGGCTGCCCGCGAGATTTGTATGCGCGATGATGAGGTCGATCACCTCTATCGCCAGACCTTTGACGAGTTGTTGGTTTGCATGCGCAATGCCGATAATGTACCCCAGGCAACGAGCTTGCTCTTTGTGGCGCATGATCTGGAGCGCATCGGAGACCGCGTAACCAATATTTGTGAAGACGTGATATATATGGTCACAGGTGAGATTGAAGAGTTGAACTGATGGGAAATATGCTCAGACATGATACCAGTAAGCAGAGAGACGGGCAAGCCAATATGGGACAACGATACAGCATCCCAATGAAGAAAGGGAATCGCTACAGTGATGCAGCGGACGATCCTGATCGTGGAAGATGAGCTCATCTTACGCGATACCATTGTCTATAACCTGCGGGCGGAAGGCTACGAGGTGCTGACAGCAGGCGATGGGGCAACGGCACTAGATATAGCTCAGCATAGTCGCCTTGATCTCGTGCTGCTTGACCTGATGCTACCCGTGATGGATGGGCTGGAGGTTTGTCGGCAACTGCGCAGGCGCAACGAGACTTCCTCGGTACCCATTCTGATGCTGACCGCGCGCGCTGAAGAGACAGATAAAGTGGTGGGGCTGGAATTGGGTGCGGATGATTACGTGACCAAGCCCTTTAGCTGGAGCGAGCTGCGCGCTCGCGTGCGTGCTCTGCTGCGCCGGACCGAGCCACGTTCAGATGGCATGTCTGGCGTGACCCTGCGAGACGAGAGTCGGGTGCTGCTGGTTGGCGATTTGCGTGTGGACCTTGATCGCCGCGAAGTGACCATTGGCGAGCGTCAGATTGAGATATCCGCCCGGCTGTTTGATTTGCTGGTCTATCTACTGCGGCATCGCGGTACGGTCCTGACTCGTGATCGCCTGCTGGAACATGTCTGGGGCTACGACTTTGCAGGCGACACACGCACAGTGGATGTGCATATTCGCTGGCTGCGCGAAAAACTTGAAGAAGATCCCGCCAACCCCATACTGGTGCAGACGGTGCGTGGCGTGGGCTACCGCTTTAGAGGCTGAGGGTGTGCGCCCCCTCGTGTGCGGAACGTGCACCCGGAACCTTCTGGCAACTCCCCTTACCGGCTCCAGGAGGTAACCCTTCCAGCGGGGCTTGTACCCGATCGCTCACCTGCTCCAAAGCGGCTGGCTCCAGCGCGGCAAGGATCTGCTGGCAGACAAAGGCATCCAGGCAGGGACCGGCCACATGTTGACATCTGGACTCCTCATAGCAATTGTGCCGCAGCACGCAGTCATACGTGTGCAGGCGCGCTTTACTATCGTGATAATTCACCCCAGGCGTGTGCCACAATGGGCGCACATGACCAACTCCGCCAGGATCGCTGGTCTCGCACGGCGCATCGCGCCTCGGCTCTGGCACGGTTGTCCTGCAAGCAGGCCCGGTTGCGCTCGTACTGCTCTGCACTCTGACCAACAAACTACAGACCGGCATGACCCACAGCGCCAATTCCTTCAAGTCACAGCCCCTCACCATCCACTCCACGGCCAGGTCTTTCCGCTGCTCCGCGCGCTGACCAAGCAGGGAGAGGATAACGTCATTATT